>NZ_JBHMCY010000025.1:58846-93943 GCF_042430725.1 Streptomyces cinereospinus
GGACGGCGGTCGATGGCGGCGAGGTCCGCGGGCGTCGGGGGTGGACGGCGGTCGACGGCGGCGAGGTCCGCGGGCCCCGCAGGCCGACGGCGGCCGACGACGGCGTGGGCCCCGGTGCCCGCGGGTGTCAGCGGCGGCGTACCGCCACGAAGCGGACCGGCGTCCCCGGTACCGCCTGCGCGGCCGCCGGGAGGTCCGCCGCGCGGACGACCGCGAGGACCGGGTAGCCGCCCGTGGTCGGGTGGTCGGCCAGGAAGACGACCGGCCGCCCGTCGGGCGGGACCTGGACCGCGCCCAGCACCATGCCCTCGCTGGGGAGTTCGCCGGGCCGGGCCCGCTCCAGGGCGGGTCCCTCCGTGCGCAGCCCGATCCGGTTGCTCGCCGAGGACACCCGGTACGCAGCGGACGTGAACGTCCGTACGGCCTCCCGCGTGAACCAGTCGTCGCGGGGACCGGGCGTCACCCGCAGGACCAGCTCGGCCGGCGGCGCCGGCTGCGGAGCGAGGTCCACGCGCGCGTGCGGCCCCACGGCACGCCCCAGGGGGAGCACCGCGCCGTCCGTGAGGGGCGGCGGGCCCAGCCCGGACAGCAGGTCCGTGGAACGGCTGCCGAGCACCGGCTCGACCGCGATGCCGCCGGAGACGGCCACATAGCCGCGTACCCCGCGGGTCGCCGCGCCGACGTCCACCACCGCTCCCGCGGGCACCCGCACCGGCGCCCCCCAGGCGGCCGGGCGGCCGTCCACCGTGACCCGGCAGGGCGCCCCCGTGACCGCCACGGTGACCGCGGAACGGGGCCGCACCGCGCAGCCGTTGAGGGTGGTCTCCAGCACGGCCGCGCCGGGCGGATTGCCGGCCAGCCGGTTGGCGAGCGCCGCCGCGGGCGCGTCCAGCGCCCCGGAGCGCGGCACACCGAGGTGGGCGTGGCCGGGGCGGCCCCCGTCCTGCACGGTGGTCAGCGCTCCGGCCCGGACCACGGCGAGCGCACGGTCCGTCATGAGCGCCCCACCACGCCCCCGTGACCGGTGTCCACCGGGACGAACCGTACGCGCGTGCCCGGCGACAGCAGGGCGGCCGGCACGCGCGCGGGGTCCCACAGCACCGCGTCCGTGCTGCCGATGAGCTGCCAGCCGCCCGGCGACGCGTGCGGGTACACGCCCGTGTAGGGGCCGGCCAGCGCCACCGAACCGGCCGGCACGGCGGTGCGCGGGGTGGCCCGGCGCGGAACGTGGCAGTGGGGCGGCAGCCCGGTGAGGTAGCCGAAGCCGGGGGCGAACCCGCAGAAGGCGACCCGGAACTCGGTGCCGGCGTGGATCCGGGCCACCTCGGGTTCGCTCACGCCCCACAGGGCGGCGACGTCCGCCAGGTCCGGACCGTCGTAGCGCACCGGGAGTTCGACCATCTCCCCCGCGCGCGGGGCAGCGGGCGGGAGCGCCGCGGTGGCCAGCTCGGACGCCAGACGGTCCGGGTCGGTCAGACCGTCGAGGAGGACGGTTCGGGCGGCGGGCACGATCTCGCGGACCGTGAGCGCCCCCTCGGCGCGGCGGCGCAGCAGTTCCGCGTGGAGCGCCTGCGCCTCGTCGCCGGAGGAGACCTCCACGAGCAGGGCGCTGTCGCCGACCGGCAGGACCCTCATACGAAGGCCTCCACCCGGACCCCGGCCGTTTCGAGCCGCCGCCGGACCCGGCGGGCCAGTTCCACCGCGCCGGGCGTGTCCCCGTGCAGGCACAGCGACCGCGCGCGGACGCCGATCCGGGCGCCGGAGTGGGAGACGACCGTCCCGGAGCGGGCCAGGTCCACCGACCGCGCCACCACGGCTTCGGGGTCGGTCACGACGGCGCCCTCCCGGCCGCGCGGCACGAGGGTGCCCTCGTCGGTGTACGCGCGGTCCGCGAACGCCTCCGGGACGGCCGGGAGCCCCGCCTTGGCGGCCAGCTCCAGCAGCCGTGAGCCGGGCAGCCCCAGCACGGGCAGCGCACCGCCCGCGAGGAGCACGCCGTCGACCACCGCGCCGGCCTGCTCCTCGTCGCGCACCACGCGGTTGTAGAGCGCGCCGTGCGGCTTGACGTACGCCACGCGGGCGCCGGCGGCGCGGGCGAAGACCCCCAGGGCGCCGATCTGGTAGGCCACCTCGGCCGCCAGCTCGGCGGGCGGCACCTCCATCGCGCGCCGTCCGAACCCGGCCAGGTCCCGGTAGGAGACCTGCGCGCCGATCGTCACCCCGCGCGCGGCCGCCAGTTCGCACACCCGCCGCATGGTGGGCGCGTCCCCGGCGTGGAAGCCGCAGGCCACGTTGGCGCTGGTGACGACGGACAGCAACTGCTCGTCGTCGGTCAGCCGCCAGCGGCCGAAGCCCTCGCCGAGGTCGGCGTTCAGATCGATCGCGCTCATGGGTCGCCTTCGCTGCTCAGGCCACGCGGTACTGCTCGTCGCGGGCGTCGGTGAGGAACATCTGACCCGGTGCGTGGGTGAGGGCGAACGGCGGGCGGGAGGCCGCCACCGCCGCCTGCGGCGTCACTCCGCACGCCCAGAACACCGGGATGTCGTCCGGTTCGGCGGTCACCGGATCGCCGAAGTCGGGCCGGGCGAGGTCGTCGATGCCGAGCGCCGACGGATCACCGCAGTGCACCGGGCTGCCGTGCACCGCCGGGAGCAGACTGCTCTCCCGGATCGCCGCCGCCAGACGTGTGGGCGGCACCGGGCGCATGGACACCACCATCGGCCCGCGCAGCCGCCCCGCTGGGCGGCACTGACGGCTCGTGACGTACATCGGCACGTTCCGTCCCTGCTCGATGTGGCGCAGCGGTACACCCGCCCCGGACAGCGCCCACTCGAAGGTGAAGCTGCAACCGATCAGGAACGCCACCAGGTCCTCCCGCCAGTACCCGAGGACGTCCGTCGGCTCGTCCGCCAACTCGCCGTCCCGCCAGACCCGGTAGCGCGGCAGGTCGGTGCGCAGATCGGCCCCGGCCGCCAGCGGGGTCGTCCAGGAACCGGCGTCCGTGACGTCCAGGACCGGGCAGGGCTTGGGGTTGCGCTGGCAGAACAGCAGCATGTCGTAGGCCCAGTCGGCGGGCACCGCGATCAGGTTGGCCTGGGTGTGGCCGGCCGCGACCCCGGCCGTGGCGCCGGTCAGCCCGGCGCGGAAGCGGGCCCGGGCCGCGCGCGGGGTCCACGCGTGCGCGTGCTCGTCGACGAGCGTCACCGGCAGGTCGTCGGTGCGGTTCACCCCAGCTCCTTCCCGCGCGTCTCCGGCAGCCCCAGCAGCGCCAGCGCCGCCAGACCGTAGCCGACCGCGCCGAAGACCAGCGCGCCGCCCACACCCCAACTGTCCGCCAGGAAACCGACCGTCGTGGGGAAGACGGCACCGACGGCGCGACCGGTGTTGTACGTGAAGCCCTGGCCCGTACCGCGCACGGCGGTCGGGTACAGCTCGCTCAGGAACGAGCCGAAGCCGCTGAAGATGGCCGACATGCAGAACCCGAGCGGGAAACCCAGCACCAGTACGAGGGTGTCGGCGCCGCCGGGGACGTTCGCGTACGCCAGGATGCAGACCGCCGACAGCAGCGCGAACAGCCAGATGTTGCGGCGCCGGCCCAGCCGGTCGGTGAGGTATCCGCCCGTGAGGTAGCCGGCGAAGGCCCCGGAGATCAGGAAGGTCAGGTAGCCGCCGGTACCGACGACGGACAGGTCGCGCTCCGTCTTCAGGTACGTCGGCACCCAGGTCGCCAGCGTGTAGTAGCCGCCCTGGACGCCGGTCGAGAGCAGCACCGCGAACAGTGTGGTGCGCAGCAGGCCCGGCTCGCCGGGCCGGCCCGGCGTGAAGACGGCCGCGAACGCCCCCTTCCGCGGGCTCCTCTCCCGTGCGGCGACCGCCTCGGGTGCGTCCTGCACGCGGCGCCGCATCCAGACGACCAGCAGCGCGGGCAGCGCGCCGGTCCAGAACATCACCCGCCACGCCAGGCCCTCGTCGAGGAACGAGAAGACCAGGGTGTACACGACCGCGGCGAGGGCCCAGCCGACGGCCCACGAACTCTGGATCACACCGAGGGTGCGGCCCCGGTGCCGGGCGCTCGCGTACTCGGCGACCAGGATCGCGCCGACCGCCCACTCGCCGCCGAAGCCCAGGCCCTGCAGCGCCCGGAAGACCAGCAGTGTCTCGTAGTTGGGCGCGAAGCCGCAGGCCACGGTGAAGACGGCGTACGTGACGACCGTGATCATCAGCGCTTTCACCCGGCCGATCCGGTCCGCCAGGACGCCCGCGAGGGCGCCGCCGACCGCGGAGACGACCAGGGTGACGGTGGTGAACAGGCCCGTCTGGCCGCTGTCCAGGCCGAAGTAGGCGGCCAGCGCGACCATGCTCAGCGGGAGCGTGAAGTAGTCGTAGGAGTCCAGGGCATAGCCGCCGAACGCGCCGGCGAAGGCGCGGCGGCCGCGCGGGCCGAGGGCGCGCAGCCAGCCGAACGCGCCGTCACCGATGGACGGTTCGCCCTGTCCCGGGCGGGCGTCGGTGGTCAGGGCCTGCGGTGGAGGGGTCGAGCTCATGGGCACCTCGCAGTGGGAGGACGGAGGGTGCTGTGGATCGAGCCGTGCCGTGCGGAAGCCTGGCGGCACCACGGTGAGGGAGGGGTGGCGCCGTTCGTAGCAAGGTAGAGGATCGTTGAACGATCCCTCAATACCTGTGTTGTTCCGTTCTTGTCTCTGCGATTGAATTCCCGGCATGGCAGAGCAGTTGACGGGACTGGCCGGCGACCGCGTCCTCCTGGGCCGGACCAGCACGGCCGAGCGGGTCTCGGACATCCTCAGGAGCCGCATCGCCGAGGGGTACTTCCCGCCCGGGACGCGGTTGTCGGAGGACGGCATCGGCGGGGCGCTCGGCGTCTCCCGCAACACCCTGCGCGAGGCGTTCCGGCTGCTCACCCATGAGCGTCTGCTGGTGCACGAGCTGAACCGGGGCGTCTTCGTCCGGGTCCTGACCGTGGAGGACGTCGAGGACATCTACCGCACCCGGCGCCTGGTCGAGTGCGCCGTCGTCCGGGGGCTCGGCGAGCCGCCCTACGCGCTCGACGCCCTGGCCTCGGCCGTGACGGAAGGGCAGCGGGCGACGGTCGAACGTGACTGGAAAGGCCTGGGCACGGCCAACATCCACTTCCACCGCGAACTGGTCGCCCTCGCCGGCAGCGAGCGCACGGACGAGCTGATGCGCAGCGTCTTCGCCGAACTGCGGCTCGCCTTCCACGTCGTGGACGACCCGCGGCGGCTGCACGAGCCCTACCTCACCCGCAACCGCCAGATCCTCCAGGCCCTCCAGGCCGGGGACCGGGGCGAGGCGGAGCGGCTGCTGGAGGTGTACCTCGACGACTCGCTGAAGCGGGTCGTGGAGGTGTACCAGCGGCGGGTGGGGGACGAGGCGTAGGCGCCCGCGCCGCGGGCGTGGGCGTCGTGGCGCAGACGCCTGCGTCGTCGGTGCGGTCGCAGTGATACCGGTGTTTTCGCAGTCGGTTCGGCCGTCGTGACACCGGTGCCTTCGCTTCGGTGCGGCCGTCGTGGTGCAGGTGTCGGTGTCGCCGGTGCGGCCGTCGGGGCGCGGGCGTCTCCGCCGGTGCGACGGCCGTGGTGAGGGGCGGCATCTGCGTCGTTTGGGTCGTTGTCAGACTGAGGACCTAATCTGTGCACCGTGACTTCGCCTGCATCGACGGACAGTGCTCCGCCCCAGTTCAGCGCGGCGCCGCGCCCGGCCCCGGGCCCGGCCGCCGACGAGGGGCTGGCGCGGCGGCTGCGCGCGCTCGCCTGCACCGCGCCGCTGCACGACCTCGACGCGCGCAAGGCCAACCTGGCGGGTGAGTACTCGGTCTACGGCATGGCCGAGGTCGCCCTCGCGGCCATCGACCTCGTCACCCTGAACATGGACTTCGACACCGGCGCCGACCACGAACAGGTGGTGGCCCGCCTCGTCCCGCGCATCGCGGCGCAGGCCCCGCAGCGGCCGGCCGCCGAGCACGAGCGGGTCGCGCGCTGGGTGCTGGAGAACCTCATCAACGTCGGCAGCGTCGACCGCGGCTTCCGGGCGGTCTACGGCACCTTCGCGGCAGATGGCACATATGTCCGGCGGGACTACGACTTCAAGCTGATCGAGGAGGTGCCCGGTCCCGGCGGCAGCGTCTACCTCCGGACGACGGACGAGGCGGTGAACGTCCTCGTCGGTGCCCTCGACACCGATGTCACCAGCGCCCAGATCGCGGCAGAGGTCAAGCTGGAGGTACTGATCAACCGCGGCCGGCTGGCGGACGCGCAGCTGGCGGCCGAGCAGGCGCGGTACCGGACCGTGCAGTACTCGGAGACCCTGCGCAGGGCCCTGGAGGCGACCCGGCGCAACGTCCGCGCGGTGGACTGGCTCAGCACCGTTCCCGACATGATCGCCGAGGCGCTCGACCACGTCGCCGACCGGTACCGGCACGAGAACGCCATCCTCACCAACATCCGCAAGGCGCGTGACGAGTCCGAGGACCCCGGACACAAGCGGCGGGCCGCCGAACTGGTCGACATCGTCAAGGACTGCATCCGGCGGCACACGCAGTTGCAGTCGCGACTGCTGGAGGCCGGGCCCCTGTTCCGCGCCGAGCAGGACCGGCAGGCCTTCGCGACACCGATGTCCACGGCGGGCATCGACCTGTACGGGCACCTGGTCGCCCCGGTGCTGCCGCTGCCGCTGGAGCGGGCGATCCGGGTCACGGACGCCTTCTTCGCCCACGGCACCGGACTGCGCACGCCGGTGTCCGTCCGGGTCGGCGACCTGGTCGGCATCCTGCTGAGCCCGCCGGTGGAGCGCGAGCACCTCGGAGCGGAGATGCCGGAGCCGGACCTGATCGCCACGCCGGACGACAGCCGGTTCAGCGAGGAGCAGCTGGCCGCGGCGCACGCGCTGCTGGACCTGCCGGCGGACGCGCCCCGACGGCTGTCGGGGCTGCTGGCGCAGGCCCGCCGCCTCGACCCCGACCTGCCCTACCTGGTGGCGCTGATGGCGGTGCACGCGGCCAGCCCGCCGGTGGGGACGGCCTACCGGCAGGGGGAGGAGAAACTGTTGTTCTCCGTGGACGACGGGACGGAGCTGGACGATCCCGAGTTCGGCGGGGCCGACCTGATCGTCGGCACGGCCCTGCTGGACGCGGCGGGGATGACAGCGGACCGGACGGAGGCCGCGTGATGATGTCTGAGGAGTCGCCGTCGTGAGCGAGCACGTGGAGCCGGGGAACGCCGGGACGCCGGGGAGCGCCGGAGCGCCGGGGAGCGCCGCCGTCACCCCCGCCGACGCCGCCGACGCGGCCCGTCTGGTCGCGTTCGGCTTGCAGCCGAAGCTGCTGCCCGCACGCGACCAGGAGTACGCCGACCTGCTGCGGCGCCATCGGGAGGACCCGGCGTTCGCGCGGCTCGCCGATGCCGTGGCCGCCGGGCTGGGCCTGGTCGTGCTGGAGGTGTCCCCCCGCGCGGGGATGGCCGTGACCGCCGCCGAGGACTCGGTGTTCGCGGTGCGGATGGGCGACTACGCGCGGCGCACGGCCGCCGACTCCGGCGACCGGTTCCTGCACGGGCTGGCCCATCTCGCCGTCGCCGCCATGGCGTTCCCGCGCCCCGAGGACCTCGCCGACGACGGGTACATCGGCCGCGTCACCGTCAACGGCGTCGACACCTTCGTACGGCAGGCCTGCCGGCGGCTGGAGGAGCGGGCCGCCGAGCACGGGGAGAACACCGACCCGGCGACCGACGCGCCCGGACTGGAGGCCGCCTGGCGGATCTGGGTCCGCCGCAGCGCCACCGGTGCCACCAAGGACGCGCGCCGGCTCGCCGGATCCACGACCGGCATCGTCGGCAAGGCCGTGGCCTTCCTCACCGACTCCGGGTTCCTCCAGCGGACCGGGGACGACCACGGCGGGACGTACCGCACCACCGCCCGCTACCAGCTCCAGGTGCGTGACCTGGCGGGCGGCGCCGCCATGGCCGAGCTGCTGGAACTGGGCGTGGTCCCGGTGACCGACGGCACACCGACACTGCTGCCCCCGGAGGACGGCGACGACCTGGAGCTGGTGGCCGACGCCGGGCTGCCGTTCCACTCCGCCTGACCCCCCGCTCCGCCCGACGTCCCTGACCGGCCATCCGCCGAAGACTGACGAGAGTCCGCCATGTACGAGCTGTCCCGGGTCCGCCTCTACTCCATCGGGCCCGCCGGTGCGCGCTACGCCGACACCGTGCTTGACCTGCGCGGTGTGGGCGAGCCCGTGCCCGACCCCGCGCCGACGCAGGCGGAGTTCTTCGAGGAGGAGCCGGTCGGGCCGCCGCGCCGGCCCGCGCCCGCCGGGGTGCTCTTCCTGGAGAACGGCGGCGGCAAGTCCGTGCTGCTCAAGCTGATCTTCTCGGTGATGCTGCCGGGCCACCGCAACACCCTCGGCGGCGCCAGCTCCGGCGTGCTGCGCAAGTTCCTGCTCGCGGACGACTGCGGGCATGTCGCCCTGGAGTGGCAGCACGTCCTGACCGGCGAGTGCGTCGTCGTCGGCAAGGTCAGCGAGTGGCGCGGGCGTCAGGTCTCCAACGACCCGCGCAGGTTCGCCGAGGCCTGGTACTCCTTCCGGCCCGGTCCCGGGCTGACCCTGGACAACCTGCCCGTCGCCGAGTCCACCGCCGTCCGGCCGTCCGTGGAGGGCCAGTCGGGGGCGCAGGGGCGGCGGCGCACCGTGAAGGGGTTCCGCGACGCGCTCACCGACGCGGGCAAGGCGTATCCGCATCTCGAAGTGCACTGGGAGGAGATCCACGAACGCTGGACCGAACACCTCGGCGACCTCGGCCTGGACCCCGAACTCTTCCGCTATCAGCGGGAGATGAACGCCGACGAGGGCGAGGCGGCCGGTCTGTTCGCGGTGAAGAAGGACTCCGACTTCACCGACCTGCTGCTGCGCGCGGTCACCGACACGCGGGACACCGACGGGCTCGCCGACCTCGTCAGCGGCTTCGGCAACAAGCTGGGGCGGCGCGCCGAGCTGCTCGCCGAACGGGACTTCACCGCCGGGTCGGTCGACCTGCTGGGGCGGATCGTCGAGGCCGCCGAGGCGCGGGCCCGCGCCCGCGACGTCCACACCGCGGCCGAGCGGCGGACGCGGACGCTGGCCCGGCGGCTGTCCGCGCGGGACGCCCAGGAGCGGGTGCGGGCCGCCGACCTCGCCCAGCGGGTCACGGCCGCCGCCTACGCCGTGACCCACGCCGAGTCCGCACGCGAGCGCAGCGCCCTCATCACCGCCGAACTCGCCTACCGGCACGCCTCGCTGGCCCTCGCCGCGGCCGAGAAGTCGGCGGCCGCCCAGAAGCGCGAGCTCGCCGACGCGCGCACCCTGTACGCGGCCTGGCAGGCCGCCGAGGCCGTGCTGCGCCACCGCGCCGCCGCCGACCGGGTCGCCCGTGTGGCCACCGCGATCCAGGAGGCCGAACGGGACGCGGCTCCCGCGCTCGCCGCGCGCACCCGGGCCGCCGCGGACCTCGTACGGGCCCTGCACGCGGCCGCGGGGAGCGCCGAGACGCTCGCCAACGAGGAGGAGGAGCGGTCCGCCGCCCTCCAGGAGGCCAGCGACACCGCCTACCGGGACTCGACCACCGCCGCCACCGAGGCGCAGCGGGCCCGCAGCGAGGCCGGGCACCTGCGGCAGCGCCTCACCGAGGTCGAGCAGGAGACCGCCGAGGCGGTGCGCGCCGGCTGGCTCGACGACAGCGCCCCCGACGCCGACCCGGCCCGGGCCGCCCTCGCCGCCAGCGACGCGGAGAAGTCGGCGGTGACCGCCTGGGACACCGCCCGTGAGGCGTCCCGCCGGGCGGGCGAGCACGCGCGCGAGGCGGCGTCCGCCGAGTCCCGGGCCGAACTGACGGCGGCCCGCGCGGCGGACGCGGCGACCGCGGCGGAACGGGCCCACGACGGCGAGCGGCGGACCGCCGAGGCCCTGGCGGCGGAGGAACGGCTGGCGGAACTGCTCAGCCTCCCCGGCTCCGGCGGCACGGCGGCCGGCACCGTGCCCGCGCCCCGCACCGGCTCCGACGCCGTCGGCGAGGGCCCGGCCGGGCGGCGCGGCGCGGTGACCCGCCCCGCTCACGCCGGCGACCACGCCGGGCAGGGCGCCACCGATCCCGCGGCCGGCACCGGCGGCCGGGGGGGATCCGGCCCCGCGGACCCCGCTGCCGGCACCGGCACGCCGGCCACCCGTCTCATCGGCGCACCCCGCCCCCGCACGGAGGGCCCTCTCACCGCCGAGGAACTCGACCGCTTCGCCGACGAGCTGCGCGAGCTGCTCGACGACACCGTCTCCTCGGCCGAACGCCAGCTGTTCGAGCTGCGCACCGCCGCCGCCGACGACGCCCGCATCCTGGGCGCGCTCGGTGACGGAGGCCTGCTGCCGCCCGGCCCGGACGTGCTGGCGACCGTCGAGTTCCTGGGCGAGCAGGGCATTCCGGCCCTGCCCGGCTGGCGCTACCTGGCGCAGGCCGTCGACCCCGCCGACCACGCGCGCGTGCTGGCCGCCCGCCCCGAACTGGTGGACGGCGTGATCATCACCGACCCGGCCTCGCACGCACGCGCGCGCCGGGCCCTCGGCGACGCCGCCCTGCTGCCCCGGTCCGCCGTGGCCGTCGGTACGGCCGCCGCGCTGCTCGCGCCCACCCCGTCGCCGGACGCCGACAGCGACGATGGCGTCTTCCTCGTACCGCCGAACCCCGCCATGCACGACGAGCACGCCGCCGACGAGGAGCGGCAGGCGCTGCGCGCGCGGGCGACCGCGCGGGACGAGGAGATCCGCACGCTCGCCGCCCGGCTCGGCAAGGACCGCGAACTGGCCGCGCGGCTCGCGTCCTGGCGCACGGGCTGCCCGGCCGGACGGCTGCTGGAGCTGGCGCGGGCCGCGCGGGAGGCGCGCGCGTTCGCCGAGGAGACGGAGGCCGAGCTGGCCGAGGCGCGGACCGCGCGGGCCGAGGCCGAGGAGGCCGCCGCCGAGGCCGCCCAGGTGCGCGAGGAACGGCAGGAGGCCGCGCAGCAGGCCCGGCGCTCCGCCGACGCCC
Organism: Streptomyces cinereospinus; assembly: GCF_042430725.1. Taxonomy (NCBI): domain Bacteria; kingdom Bacillati; phylum Actinomycetota; class Actinomycetes; order Kitasatosporales; family Streptomycetaceae; genus Streptomyces; species Streptomyces cinereospinus. Next base: position 69,931 of record NZ_JBHMCY010000025.1, read on the forward strand.
TCGCCGGGCTCGCCTTCCGGCTGCGCGAACGGGCCGGCTGGCAGGTCAGGCTGCGCGAACTCGCCGACGAGGCAACCGAGTCCGAGGCCCGCGCCCAGGCCTGCCTGGAACGGGCCCGCGCCGCCGACGAGGACCGCCGTGCCGCGCAGCGGGCCGCCGACGACGCCCGCCGCACCGCCCGTGCCCTGCGCGCCGAGCGCGCCGAGATCGCCGGCGCCCCCGACGACGTACCCGACGACACGGACGCCCCCGGGGCGGCCCTGCCCGCCCTGCGCGAGGCGTACCGGGCGGCCTCGCAGGTGTACGAGAAGGTCGGCGTCGGTGCCGACCTGCGGGCCGAACAGGCACGGGCCGAGAGCGACGAGAGCGCCGCGCGCACGGAGCTGGACCGGCTGAGCAACAAGGTCCGCACGCGCGCGGAACAGCTGCTGCAGTCACCCGACGGCGCCGACGGGCCGTCCCGGCAGGCCGCCGCCGCACGCGCGGAGGAGCTGGTGCAGCTGCTGGAGACCCGGATGTCCAGCGCCAGCGAGCAGCTCGGCCGGCTGCGCGGTGAGACCGAACGGCACGCGCCCGAGGAGGGCGAAGCGCATACCGAGCTGCCCGAGGAACTCCAGCCGCGTGACGCCGAGCACGCACAGGCGCTGCTGCGCACGGCCACCGCCGAACTCGCCTCCCGCAGCGAGGCGCTGACCCGGGCCCGCGAGGCGCACGCCGAGCTGCTCGGCGCGCACCGCGCCGCCGAGGACGCGGCGAGCGGCTTCGACGAGATCGCCGCTGCCCTGCGGGACCTGCTGCGCGAACACACCGGGGAGGAGGAGCAGGAGGCGCCGGAGCCCTACCCGGGCAGCCTGGAGGACGCCCGGCAGTCCGCCGCCGAGGCCCGCCGGTCGCTGCGCGGCTGCGCCGGCGACCTGTCCGCCGCCGAGGCCGCCGTGCGCGAGGCGAGCGACATCCTCGTACGGCACGCCAACTCCACCCGCTACGAGCAGGTGCGCACCCCCGCCCGCCGGCAGATCCGCGAACTGCCCGCCTCCGCGCTGCCCGAGCACGCGCAGAAGTGGGCCGACGCCTTCGCGCCGCGGCTGCGGGTGCTCACCGACGAGCTGGCGCAGCTGGAGCGCAACCGGGACTCGATCGTGGACCGGCTGCGCGGACTGGTCGAGTCCGCGCTGGCCACCCTGCGGTCCGCCCAGCGGCTGTCGCGGCTGCCCGAAGGGCTCGGCGAGTGGTCCGGGCAGGAGTTCCTGCGGATCCGCTTCGAGGAGCCCGACCAGGCCACCCTCACCGAACGGCTCGGCGAGGTGATCGACGAGGCGACCCGGGCCGCCGTCAAGAAGAACTCCGACCTGCGCCGGGACGGCATGTCCCTGCTGCTGCGGGGCGTGGCCGCCGCGCTGCAGCCCAAGGGTGTCGCCGTCGAGATCCTCAAGCCGGACGCCGTGCTGCGGGCCGAACGCGTTCCCGTCGGGCAGATGGGCGACGTCTTCTCCGGCGGCCAGCTGCTCACCGCGGCCATCGCCCTGTACTGCACGATGGCGGCGCTGCGCTCCAACGACCGGGGCCGCGCCCGGCACCGGCACGCCGGCACCCTCTTCCTCGACAACCCGATCGGCCGCGCCAACGCCACCTACCTGCTGGAACTCCAGCGGGCCGTGTCGGACGCGCTGGGCGTGCAGCTCCTGTACACCACCGGCCTGTTCGACACGACAGCGCTGGCGGAGTTCCCGCTGGTCATCCGGCTGCGCAACGACGCCGACCTCCGAGCGGGCCTCAAGTACATCAGCGTGGAGGAGCACCTCAGGCCCGGGCTGCCGCAGCAGCCACAGGCCGGTGAGACGGTGCACAGCGAGATCACGGCGACCCGGATGTTCAAGCGGCCTGCCTAGGCCGTTGCCGGGCCGCCCGAGCCCTGCCGTGAAACGGTGGCCGCGCCCGCCCACGGGCGCGGCCCACCGGCCTCAGGGGTGCGACAGCTGCCCGGTCCCGCCGCGCCGGCGTATCCGCTCCTGCGTCCGCTCGGCGGCCCGTGCCTGGCGCCGGGCGCGGCGGCGTTCGCGGCGCAGCGCCCGGGCGGTGCTGCTCGGTGCCGACACGACGCCGTTGCGCTGGTTCCACACCTGACGGGTCACCCACACGTCGAGCACGCTCCAGGTGGCCACCACGGTGCTGGCGATACTGCTGAGCACCATGGGGAACGCCAGCCAGGACCCGGCCAGGGTGGACAGGAACGCCACCATCGCCTGTATCAGCGTCACGGCGATGATGAGTACCGCCCGCACCGCCGCCGTCCGCACCGGATCCGGCAGCCGGCGGCGCTTCGCGGGCTCCTCGATCCACAGCGGCCGGTAGGACGGCCGCTCCTGGTCGGCCTCCCGCTCGGCGGACGGCGCGGCGTCCGCGTACGCCACCGCCTCGCCGGTGACCGCTCCCGCCGCGCCCTCGCCCTCCCCAGGGTCGAAACGCCCCTCCAGGGCGGTCGGTCCGCCCGCCTGAATGCCGCGATCCGGCGCCTCGGCGCCCCGCCGCGCCGCCGCTTGTGCGACCGCACCCGTCACGGATGCCTCCTGCCGCTCCGCCGTGCCCATCACCGTGTCACTCCCCACCGCCAGCAGACCGATCGCCCCGGTCCTCAGACCCCGACTCCCCAGTGGCTGCCCGGCTTGCGCTGTTTTACGCCGCACGGGTGCAGGATGCGGCCCCTGTTGCCGATTCCGCCCCCATTTCCTGTAGAGAAGGACGAACGGTGCGCCGCGAAAATTCCCCACCGGCGAAAAATTCTGGCCAAATACCCAGACATGCTGACCGGATCGGGTGTTATGTGCGTCGCCCGATTCGAGGCCGCAATCTCCCGCAATGGCCGGACAATTCCTCATGTCTGCCAGGCGAACGGAAGCTCACCCTCCGGATCGTCCTTCGAGTTACGGGCACGTCGGTAGTAGGCTCGCGCCGTTTGTTGACGCACATGTGTACCCCCTGTCGGTGGGGGCGAGCTGGGGGAGGCCATGCGCTTTCGCGGGAAGTCCATCCGCCGGAAGATCGTGGCGCTGCTGCTCGTGCCGTTGCTGTCCCTGACCGCGATCTGGGCCTTCGCCACGACACTCACGGGGCACGAGGCGACCCAGTTGTTCAGCGCGTCGACCGTCGTCGAGAAGGTCGGCTATCCCGTCGAGGACACCGTCCGGGTACTCCAGCAGGAACGCCGCCAGACCCTGGTCCACCTCGCCGACCCCCGCGCCTCCGACGGACTCGCCGCGCTCCGGCGCAGCCGCGCCGCCACCGACGAGGCGGTCGCCGAGGTCCGCGCGAACGCCGCCGATCCGGAGGTGCGCGACGCCCTCGGTGAGACCCTCGGCGAGCGGCTCACCGCCATCCTGGACGCGTTCGACGGCATCGAGTCCCTGCGCCGGAGCGTGGAGGACGGCACCGTCAACCGCTCCCAGGCCCTCGATCTCTACAACCGCCTGGTCGACCCCTGCTTCGTCCTCCTCGGTGACCTCCACGTCATCGACGACGTGGAGATGGACACCCAGTACCGCGCCCTCGTCAACGTCGTCCGCGCCCGCGAACTCCTTTCCCGCGAGGACGCCCTCCTCGGCTCCGCCCTGGTGGTCGGCGAGCTCTCCCGCGCCGAGATCCGCGACATCTCCGACCTCGTGGCCCAGCGGGCCGTCCTGTACGACACGAACCTGCCGCTGCTGCCCAGCGCGGAACGCGAGCGGTACGAGCGCTTCTGGAAGAACGCCGCCACCGCTCCGCTGCGCGTCGCCGAGGAGTCCGCCGTGTCCGCCCCCTCGGGCGACGCCGGCGGAGTCTCCGCCCAGACGTGGGACACCACGGCCGGCAACGTGCTGGACGAACTCGGCACCCTCGATGACGAGGCCGCCGACCGCTATCGCGACCGCATCAGCCCCCTCGCCACCGGCATCATCGTCAAAGCCGTCGTGGCCGGCGTGCTCGGGCTGATCGCCGTCCTGCTCTCCCTCGTCGTCTCCGTGCGCATCGGCCGCGGTCTCATCCGCGACCTGCGCCAACTCCGCCTGGAGGCCCACGAGGCCTCCGGCGTCCGGCTGCCCAGCGTGATGCGCCGCCTCTCCGCGGGGGAGCAGGTGGACGTGGAGACCGAGGTCCCGCGCCTGGAGTACGACAGGAACGAGATCGGCGAGGTCGGACAGGCTCTCAACACCCTCCAGCGCGCCGCCGTCGAAGCCGCCGTCAAGCAGGCCGAACTCCGCGCCGGCGTGTCCGAGGTCTTCGTGAACCTCGCCCGCCGCAGCCAGGTCCTCCTCCACAGGCAGCTCACCCTGCTCGACACCATGGAGCGCAGGACCGAGGACACCGAGGAACTCGCCGACCTCTTCCGCCTGGACCACCTCACCACGCGTATGCGCCGGCACGCCGAGGGCCTGGTGATCCTCTCCGGCGCGGCGCCGTCCCGGCAGTGGCGCAAGCCCATCCAGCTGATGGACATCGTCCGGGCGGCCGTCGCGGAGGTCGAGGACTACGAACGCATCGAGGTGCGCCGCCTGCCCCGTGTCGCCGTCACCGGCCCGGCGGTCGCGGACCTCACCCACCTCGTCGCCGAACTCCTCGAGAACGCCACCGTGTTCTCGCCGCCGCACACCGCCGTCCAGGTCCTCGGCGAGCGGGTGGCCAACGGCTTCACCCTGGAGATCCACGACCGCGGCCTCGGCATGGCGGCCGAGGCCCTGCTGGACGCCAATCTCCGGCTCGCCGAGACCCCCGAGTTCGAACTGTCCGACACCGACCGGCTCGGACTCTTCGTGGTCAGTCGCCTCGCCCAGCGGCAGAACGTCCGGGTCTCGCTCCAGCCCTCCCCCTACGGCGGCACGACCGCCGTCGTCTTCATCCCCGACGCGCTGCTGACGGACGACGTTCCCGACACCAACGGCGTCGGCTTCCGCCTGGACCGCCCGCGTCCGTCCCGGGAGACCGAGCTGGAGGAGAGCCGCAGGACCGCCCTCACCCAGGTACCGGTGCACCTGCCCGGCCTGCCCGCCGCGCTGCTCGACGGACCGGTCGAACTGGAGGGCCCCGTCGACCTGGACGCCGTCGACGACTTCCCGGACGCCCTCGACGGCGAGGAAGGCGCACGCGGCGGGCTGTTCCGCCCGCGCCCGGCCCTCACCCGCGCGGACGACGGGACGACGGCACGGCCGGACCTTCCCGCCGGACCCGGCCGCTCCGTCGGGGACGAGCGCGTCGACCCGCCGGTGCCGTTGCCCCGCCGCCGCACGCCCAAGCTGGTCAGCTCGCACGGCCGCCCGGTCACCGACCAGCGGCCCCGGCGCCCGGAGAGCGACGAGCAGATCGCGACCGGCCCCGCGCCGACCCGCCCCGACCCGGATCGCACACCGCCCCTGCCGACCCGCCGCCGCGGCGGCTCCCCGCTCGGCCGGAACACCCGGCGCAACGAACGGGACGAGCCCGGGCACCGCGACACCGCCGAGCACTCCGGGCCGCCGGGCGACACCCCGGGCGGCGGCTCCGGCGCCCAGGGCTCCGGGCAGCGGCCCGGCCGGCCGGCCGACGACACCGACGCACGCTCCCGGGCCACCGGGCGGAGCCCCGGCGAAGACGCCGGGCCTCCCTTGCGTCCCCTCGGCGCCGGCACCGGGCGCCGGCCCCGCGGCGCGGACCCGGACGACACCGCGGGACGCCCGCGCACCGGCGAGCCCGGCCTCGCGGCGTCCGGCACCGGCGCCCTGCCGCGCCGAGTCCGCCAGGCGAACCTGGCGCCGCAGCTCAAGCAGGACCCCGGCCGCCGTACGCAGGACCGAACGACGCCCGAGGAACGGGACGCCGACGAGGTACGCAGCCGTATGGCCTCGCTCCAGCGCGGCTGGCAGCGCGGCCGCCAGGAGAACGCCGTGGGGGACGACGCCCACCGCGGCACAGCACCACAAGGAACGACTAAGGGGGACGGTCGATGACCGCACCGAAGGCGACCGGTCACACCACTCATGAGGTGTCCGGCGAGCTCAACTGGCTCCTCGACGATCTGGTGGACCGCGTCGCGAGCATCCGCAAGGCCGTCGTGCTGTCCGGCGACGGTCTGGCGACGGGGGTCTCCAAGGACCTCACCCGGGAGGACGGTGAGCACCTGGCCGCCGTCGCCTCCGGCTTCCACAGCCTGGCCAAGGGCGTGGGCCGGCATTTCGACGCGGGAAGCGTCCGGCAGACGGTCGTCGAACTGGACGACGCCTTCCTGTTCGTCACGGCCGCCGGTGACGGCAGCTGCCTCGCCGTGCTCTCCGACGCAGACTCGGACGTCGGCCAGGTCGCCTACGAGATGACGCTCCTGGTCAAGCGGGTCGGCGTGCATCTGGGCACCGCTCCGCGCACCGATCTGCCCTCGGGCGGGTAGTGGGATGGCATGAGCGCAGACGGTCAGGCAAGAAGCCACTGGTTCGACGACGAAGCAGGACCGGTGGTCCGCCCCTACGCCATGACGCGGGGCCGCACCAGCCATGCGGCCCAGCACCGCCTCGACCTGATCGCGGTGGTCGTCACGGAACCCCATGTGGAGGACCCGGGGGCGGACCCGACCCTGTCCCCGGAGCACGTGGACATCGTCGAGCTGTGCCGTGACGCCCCGCAGTCGGTCGCCGAACTCGCGGCCGGACTCGACCTGCCGATCGGCGTGGTACGGGTCCTGGTCGGGGACCTGACGGACGCGGAACTGGTCCATGTGACCCGGCCCGTACCCCCGGCCGAGCTGCCCGACGAGAGTATTCTGCGTGATGTGATCAACGGCCTCCGGGCGCTGTGAGCAGCGCGGAAGCGAGGTGGTGACGTGACAGGCTGGCAGTTCTGGGTCGACCGGGGCGGCACCTTCACCGACATCGTCGCGCGGCGCCCGGACGGACGGCTGCTGATCCACAAGCTGCTGTCCGACAACCCGGCTCGCTACCCCGACGCGGCCGTGGCGGGCGTGCGCGAACTGCTGTCCGGCTCCGCGGACCCCGTCGACGCGGTGCGCATGGGGACCACGGTCGCCACCAACGCCCTGCTGGAACGCAAGGGCGAACGCACCCTGCTGGTCATCACCCGTGGCTTCCGCGACGCCCTGCGCATCGCCTACCAGAACCGCCCCCACATCTTCGCCCGGCGCATCGAACTCCCCGAACTCCTCTACGAGCGGGTCGTCGAGGTCGACGAGCGCGTCGCCCCGGACGGCACCGTCCTGACCGCCCCCGACCTCGACGCCCTCGCCGATCCGCTCCGCCGGGCCCACGACGACGGCATCCGCGCCGTCGCCGTGGTCTGCGTGCACAGCCACCTCCATCCCGGCCACGAACGGGCCGTCGGGGAGCTGGCCGCCCGCGTCGGATTCCCGCAGATCTCGCTGTCCAGCGAGGTCAGCCCGCTGATGAAACTGGTTCCCCGCGGGGACACCGCGGTCGTCGACGCCTATCTGTCGCCGGTGCTGCGCCGCTACGTGCAGCGCGTCGCCGACGAGCTCCACGGCGTGCGGCTGATGTTCATGCAGTCCAACGGAGGACTCGCCGAAGCCGGCCAGTTCCGTGGCAAGGACGCGATCCTGTCCGGGCCCGCGGGCGGCATCGCCGGCATGGCCCGCATGTCGCAGCTCGCCGGCTTCGACCGCGTCATCGGCTTCGACATGGGCGGTACCTCCACCGACGTGTCCCACTTCACCGGCGAGTACGAACGCGTCTTCACCACGCAGATCGCCGGTGTCCGGCTCCGGGCACCCATGCTCGACATCCACACCGTCGCGGCCGGCGGCGGCTCGATCCTCCACTTCGACGGCTCCCGCTACCGCGTAGGGCCGGACTCGGCGGGCGCGGACCCGGGCCCCGCCTGCTACCGCGCGGGCGGCCCGCTCACCGTCACCGACGCCAACGTCATGCTCGGCCGGATCCAGCCCGGCCACTTCCCCCAGGTGTTCGGTCCCGACGGCGACCAGCCCCTGGACGCGTCGCTCGTCCGGGACGGCTTCACCGCCCTCGCGCGCGAGATCCGGCAGCGCACCGGCGACGACCGCACCGCCGAACAGGTCGCCGAGGGCTACCTGCACATCGCCGTCACCAACATCGCCAACGCGGTCAAGCGGATCTCCGTGCAGAAGGGCCACGACGTCACCCGCTACGCCCTGACCACCTTCGGCGGCGCCGGCGGACAGCACGCGTGCGCAGTGGCCGACCTGCTCGGCATCCGGACCGTGCTCGTACCCCCCATGGCCGGTGTCCTGTCCGCGCTCGGTATCGGCCTGGCGGACACCACCGCCATGCGGGAACAGTCCGTCGAGGCAACCCTGGAGCCCGCCGCCATGCCCGGCGTCACCAGGACGGCCGACGACCTGGAGGCCGCGGCCCGCGCCGAACTCCTCGCGGAGGACGTCCCCGAGGACCGCGTCGAGGTCACCCGCCGCGCCCAGCTCCGCTACGACGGCACCGACACCACCATCACCGTCGAGCTCACCGAGCCCGACACCATGAGGCACGCCTTCGAAGAACGTCATCGCGCCACGTACTCCTTCACGCTCGACCGCCCGGTCGTCGTCGAAGCCCTCTCCGTGGAAGCCACCGGCATCACCGAACCCCCCGATCTCTCCGCCCTCGCCCCCTACGAGGCCACCCGCGAGGGCGGCCCCGCCGCCCCGCACACCGTCCGCCTCCACACCGGCGGCACCTGGCGCGAGGTCCCCCTGCACCGCCGCGAGGACCTGCCCCCCGGCGACACCGTCACCGGTCCGGCGGTCATCACCGAGCCCGGTGCGACGACCGTCGTCGACGACGGCTGGCGGGCCGCGGCGTCCGGCGACGGGCATCTGGTCATGGAACGCGCGGCGATCACACAGAGTTCCGAACTCGGCACACAAGCCGACCCCGTCCTGCTCGAAGTCTTCAACAACCTCTTCATGTCCATCGCCGAGCAGATGGGCGCCCGACTCGCCTCCACGGCCCAGTCCGTCAACATCAAAGAACGCCTGGACTTCTCCTGCGCCCTGTTCGACCCGGACGGGAACCTGGTGGCCAACGCCCCGCACATCCCCGTTCACCTGGGTTCGATGGGCACCAGCGTCAAGGAGGTCATCCGGCGCCGCGGCACCCGGATGCGGCCGGGGGACACGTACGCCGTCAACGACCCGTACCACGGCGGCACCCACCTCCCCGACGTCACCGTGATCACCCCGGTCTTCGACAGCGCCGGCACGTCGGACGACGACAGCCCGGCGGGCACCGAGAGTGACCGGATCCTGTTCTACGTCGCCTCCCGCGGCCACCACGCGGAGATCGGCGGCATCGCCCCGGGCTCCATGCCCGCGGGCAGCCGCACCATCGAGGAGGAGGGCATCCTCTTCGACAACTGGCTGCTCGCCGAGAACGGCCGCTTCCGTGAGCAGGAGACCCGTCGCCTGCTCACCCGGGCGCCCCACCCCTCGCGCAGTCCGGACACCAACCTGGCCGACCTGCGCGCCCAGATCGCCGCCAACCAGAAGGGCGTCGACGAAGTCACCCGCATGACCGAGGACTTCGGCCTCGACGTCGTCCAGGCGTACATGCGGCACGTCCAGGACAACGCCGAGGAAGCCGTCCGCCGGGTCATCGACGCCCTTGACGACGGTGAGTACGCCTACGAGACCGACTCGGGCGCCGTCATCCGGGTACGCGTGCGTGTGGACCGTGACGAGCGCCGCGCGACCGTCGACTTCACCGGCACGTCACCCCAGCTGGCCGGCAACTTCAACGCCCCCTACTCGGTGGTCAACGCGGCCGTCCTGTACGTCTTCCGCACCCTGGTCGCCGACGACATCCCGCTGAACGACGGCTGCCTGCGTCCGATCCGCATCATCGTGCCGCCGGGTTCGATGCTCTCGCCCGAGCCGCCCGCCGCGGTCGTCGCGGGCAACGTGGAGACCTCCCAGGCCGTCACCGGAGCCCTGTACGCCGCGCTCGGCGTGCAGGCGGAGGGCTCCGGAACGATGAACAACGTCACCTTCGGCAACGAACACCACCAGTACTACGAGACCGTCGCCTCCGGTTCCGGCGCGGGCGACGGCTTTCCCGGCGCGAGCGTCGTCCAGACCCACATGACCAACTCCCGGCTCACCGACCCCGAGGTCCTGGAGTGGCGCCTGCCCGTCCGGCTGGAGGAGTTCTCCGTCCGGCACGGCAGCGGAGGCGCGGGGCGGTGGCGGGGCGGCGACGGCGCGATCCGCCGCATCCGGTTCCACGAGCCGATGACCGTCTCCACGCTCTCGCAGCACCGCAGGGTGCCCCCGTACGGCATGGCGGGCGGCGAGCCCGGCGCCCTGGGCGCGAACCGCGTCGAACGCGCGGACGGCACGATCACCGCGCTCGGCGGAAGTGACACCACGGACGTCGGCCCCGGTGACGTCCTCGTCGTCCAGACCCCCGGCGGCGGAGGCTACGGACCCCCGCCCCACGACCCCCCCCCATCAAGCAGGAGAAGAGATCGATGATCTTCGGGCGTACTGAGCGCGGCAAGCCCCCGGTGGAGCCGGTCACGCTCAAGATCCTGGTGGCCGGCGGCTTCGGGGTGGGCAAGACGACCCTCGTCGGCGCGGTCAGCGAGATCAGGCCGCTGCGCACCGAGGAACTGCTCACCGAGGCCGGGCGCCCGGTCGACGACACCAGCGGTGTGGAAGGCAAGCACACCACCACGGTGGCCATGGACTTCGGCCGCATCACGCTGCGCGAGGACCTCGTGCTGTACCTCTTCGGCACGCCCGGCCAGGAGCGGTTCTGGTTCATGTGGGACGAGCTCTCGGAGGGCGCGCTCGGCGCCGTCGTGCTCGCCGACACCCGCCGTCTGGGGGACAGTTTCGCCGCCGTCGACTACTTCGAGCGCCGCTCCATCCCGTTCGTCGTCGGCGTCAACTGCTTCGAAGGGTCGGCCCGCCACCCGGCGGAGGAGGTGCGCCAGGCCCTCGACCTCGACGACGGCGTACCGCTGCTGCTGTGCGACGCGCGTGACCGGGAGTCGGTCAAGGAGGTCCTCATCGGTGTCGTCCGGCATGCCATGGCCCACGCGGCGGACCGCCGCCAGGCCGTCACGACCTGACGCACCCCCGTCGCCCGTACCCCCGCCGACGGGGGTACGGGCAAGGGGCCACCAGGCCGCCGAGGACAGCGCACGCGCGCGTGGGTGTGCCTAGTCGTCGCCGTCCCGCACCCAGCCGAAGCTCTTCTCCACCGCGTTGCGCCAGTTGCGGTACTCACGGTCGCGCACCGACGCCTCCATGGCCGGCCTCCACTCCGCGTCCTTCTCCCAGTGCGTCTTGAGCTCGTCGAGGTCGCTCCAGACACCCGTGGCGAGCCCGGCCGCGTAGGCGGCGCCCAGGCAGGTCGTCTCGGACACCTTGGGACGGATCACGGGGACGTCGAGCACGTCCGCCTGGTGCTGCATCAGCAGGTTGTTCTTGGTCATGCCGCCGTCCACCTTCAGGGTGGTGATGTGCACGCCCGAGTCCTGGTACATGGCGTCCACGACCTCGCGGGTCTGCCAGCTCGTCGCCTCCAGCACCGCTCGCGCGAGATGCGCCTTGGTGACGTACCGGGTCAGCCCGGCGACGACCCCGCGCGCGTCGGAGCGCCAGTACGGCGCGAACAGTCCCGAGAACGCGGGCACGATGTACGCCCCGCCGTTGTCCTCGACGCTCGCCGCGAGTGTCTCGATCTCGTCGGCGGTACGGATGATGCCGAGCTGATCGCGGAACCACTGCACGAGCGCGCCCGTTATCGCGATCGCCCCCTCCAGGCAGTACACCGGCGCCTCGTCGCCGATCTTGTAGCCCATCGTCGTCAACAGCCCGCTCTTGGACTGCACCGGCCGGTGGCCGGTGTTGAGCAGCAGGAAACTGCCCGTGCCGTACGTGTTCTTCGCCGACCCCACGTCGTAGCAGGCCTGCCCGAACACGGCTGCCTGTTGGTCGCCCAGCGCGGACGCCACGGGCACGCCCGCGAGCTGGCCCACGGCCGCCCCGTACACCTCGGCCGAGGACCGGATCTCGGGCAGCACGGACTCGGGCACGTTCATCGCGGAGAGGATGGAGGGGTCCCATCGAAGGGTCTCCAGGTTCATCAGCATGGTGCGCCCGGCGTTGGTGACATCGGTGACGTGACGGCCGCCGTCGGTGCCTCCGGTGAGGTTCCAGATCAGCCAGGAGTCGATCGTCCCGAAGGCGATCTCACCGTGTTCGGCCCGGGTTCTGAGGCCGGGCACGTTGTCGAGCAGCCAGGCCGCCTTGGGCCCGGAGAAATAACTGGCCAGCGGCAGTCCCGTCTGCTCGCGGAACCGGTCCTGGCCGTCCGGGCCGCCCAGTTCGCTGCACAACGCGGCGGTGCGGGTGTCCTGCCAGACGATGGCGTTGTGCACGGGCTTTCCCGTCGAGCGGTCCCAGAGCACCGTCGTCTCGCGCTGGTTGGTGATGCCGAGGGCGCTCAGCTGTTCGGCACGGAGTCCGGCCTTGGCGATCGCTCCGGCGACCACGGCCTGCACCTTGGACCAGATCTCGGTCGCGTCGTGCTCGACCCAGCCGGGCTTGGGAAAGATCTGCCGGTGCTCGCGCTGGTCCACGGCGACGATCGCGCCGTTCCGGTCGAAGATCATGCAGCGGCTCGACGTGGTGCCCTGGTCGATCGCGGCCACGTACTTCTCGGCGTTGTCGGTCATGGCGTCCCCTTGGGGTCGGTTCAGAAGGCTGTGTTGCGCAGGAGACGGGAGAGGAGACGGAAGGGGAGGCGGGAGGAAGCTCCCCCGGCGAGTGGCCCCGTGGCGGGGATCCGGGCGAGGTGCCGGTCGGAGGCGCCCCGGACCTGCGGGACGGCGCAGAGGACGCCCGGCGGGGGCGTGGGCTCGATGATCTCGCCGACGACGATGTCTCCGTTGCTCATGGCGGCTCCTAGGCCGTGGACGGGGCCGGGCCCCGGTCCGCCGTGCAGGGTGCGTCGCGATTGCTCCCGTGCCGATCAGCAGGAGCCGGATGGGGGTCCCGCGCCCCGCCCGGCGTCCGGGACGAGCGTGCCGTCGCAGCCGAACCGGCCGGGGGCGTGGGGCCTCGGCTCGGAAGCCCGCACGGCGCAGTGCCGGAATATGCCAATTATGTACGGTGATGTCGGCTGACAACCGGAAGTGTTCACCGGCGCTCAGGAAGCGTCAAGGTCGCTGACGGAAGCGCGTGGCACCCCGGCACGGTCCCGTCGTGCCCGCTCAGCCCCTGCCGGGCTCCCCCACGGCGCACCCGGCCCCGCTCGGTGCCGCCGCGTGGCCACGCCTGATCTGGTGCCCGGGCAGGCCCGCGTGGCCCAGCACCCAGCTCGCCCCGCCCAGCGCCTTCGCGGCCTTCTTCAGGGGCGCCAGGCAGGCCGCCGCTTCCCGGTGGTCCGTCACGCTGCCCGGCGGGCACACCACGGTGGCCAGGGACAGCGTCACCGGCAGCCCGCCGGCCGACCACGGCATGTCCAGGACGGACGCGGCCAGCGGATCCAGCCCGTCCGGCTCCGCGAGCACCAGGAAGTCGTCCCCGCCGATGTGCCCCACGCGCGTGCTCCCGGACGCCGTGCGCTGCAGTGCCCGCCCCACCGACCGGATCAGCTCGTCACCGGCCGCGAACCCGGCCCCGTCGTTCACCTGTTTGAAGTGGTCGACGTCCAGCCAGCTCAGCGCGAAGGGCCGGCCCTCGGCGATCCGCCGGTCCACCTCACCGGTGATCGTGTCCGACCCGGGCAGCCGCGTCAGCGGATTGAGTCCCGCGGCCTCCTCGACGCGGGTCTCGGCCAGCGCCCGCACGAGGTCGGCCAGCCGGACGACGCCCACGCACCGCCCGCAGGCGTCGACGACGGCCACATCGTCCGACGTACGGTCGCGCCCGCCGTCCGCCACCACCTCCAGCACCTCCCACGCGGTGGCGTCGACGCCCACCGTGCGCGGCGGATCGCCCAGCTTCGCGGCGGGCCGGTCGGCGTACAGGGCGTGCCCGTAGCGGCCAGACATGGACAGCAGGAAACGCGATCGGTGCACGGACCGCACCGGCACCCCGTCCCGGTCCACGAGCAGCACACCGGACACGTCCGGCGACCCCGTCAGCAGGGCGCGCACCTGGGCCGCCGACGCGTTCGCGGGCAGCAGCGCGGCCGGCCGCACGAACTCCCGCACCAGCGGTCCCGTCGGCGAGGGCGCCTCCATCTCGGGGGAGCGGGGCGGAACGTACACGTCCGCCGCCGGCAGCCTCGCCGGCGGCGCGAACAGCTCCCCCTGCGCCAGTTGCGCCCCGGCCGACAACGCCGTCGCGAACTGTTGTTCGGTCTCCACGCCCTCCACGCACAGCAGCGCCCGCAGTTCGTCGCACAGCGTCCGCATGGCCCGTACCGCGGCGGGGCGGGCCAGCAGCGACGCGTCGAGTTTGACGAGGTCGGGGCCGAGATCCGTGAGCAACCGCAGGGGCACGTCACCGTCCCCGACGCCGTCGGCGCTGATCCGGAAGCCCTGCTCCCGCAACGCGGCCACCGCCTCCAGCAGCGGCTGCTGCGGCACGTGCGTGTACGGCGGACCGACGTCGATCGTCACCTCCCACGGCATACGACCGGCCGCGCGCACGGCGCCGTGCAGCGAGTTCAGGCCGCCGAGGTCCGCCAGCGTCCCGGCGAAGACGTTGACGTGCAGCGGCAGCAGCGACTCCTTGCGCACCGCCGCGCGGACCGCCAGGACGGCGAGCCGCCCGTCGAGTTCCGGATCCCGGCGCGCCTCGGCCAGGATGTCACCGGCCTCCGGGCGGGCCAGGATCTCCAGTGCCGCGATCCCGCCGGTCGACAGGTTGACCACCGGCTGGAAGGCGAAGCGGAGAGTGTCCGACCAGGAGCGCACACGATCATGATTGCGCCCGCGCGGAGCGCAGAGGCCCAGTTCATGAGACGTTCACGCAGGATTCCGGGTCGATCACACAGCGTACGAACAGCCTGTGCGGAACCTGTGCGACGCGCTTTGTGTTCTGGTTCTTCTGTGACTCCCGAAGTCGTGTATAACGCCCCAAAGGGGCACTGGCGACTTCCGCCCGCCGCACAGCCGGTGCCGTGGACAGGTCGTACACCCGGGCGAGCACACGTGCGCGGCGATCTCCCGTCGGCGATCGGATACAGTCCGCCGCGTGTTCGAAACTCAGCCCCCTGTACCCAACTCCGCGCCGGGCTCACACTGTTCGAGTTGTGGATCGTCCTACGAAGAGGGCGTCTCCAGCTGGCCCCGCACCTGCCCGGCCTGCGGTGCCGTCGCCTACCGCAATCCGCTGCCGGTCGCGGTCGCGCTCCAGCCGGTGTACGACACCGAGGGCACCGCTCTGGTCGTCATCACCCGGACCGTAACCCCCGCGCGCGGGGGCGTCGCCTTGCCCGGCGGGTACATCGACCACCGCGAGGACTGGCGGCAGGCACTCGTCCGCGAGCTCAAGGAGGAGACCGGCATCGAGGCGGCGAGCCGCGACGTCCGGCTCGTCGACGCGATGAGCTCGCCCGACGGCCATCTGCTGCTGTTCGGCGCCCTCCCGGAACGCCCCGCCGACCGCCTCCCCGAGCCCAGCGCCACGGACGAGACGGAGGGCTGGCACCTCCTGCGCAGGCCCGGGGAACTCGCCTTCCCGCTGCACACCCTCGCCGTGCGGGCCTGGTTCGACGGCCGGTACGTCTGAGTCAGTGCTCCCCGAGCCCGCGCACCCGCACCGGACGGGGCGGCTCACCGCCGCTCCCTCCCTCCCGCTCCACGACCACCCGCGAGCCCTCCCGGCGCGTGACGTACCGCTCGATCTCGGGCTCCTCCCAGCCGTCTCCCGAGTCCGGCACCACCAGCCCGGCCCCGGTCCGCCCCCCGGCGGGAGCCCACACCTCCAACTCCACCCCGCCGTCCGCGCCGCGCGTCGGAATCACGGCACCCGCGCGCGCGAGCACCGGAACCCGCGACCACGGGGCGTCGACAACGATCTGCCCCGGACCTTCGTAGGCCTGTTCCGTGGCCGTGTCGTACCAGAGCCCGCGCGGCAGCTGCACCGCCCGCCGGTCGGTACCCGGGTCGAGCACGGGCGCCACGAGCAGGCAGTCGCCCAGCAGGAAGGCGTCCTCGCAGTCACGCAGCGCCCGGTCCTCGGGCGAGCCCCACCACACCGGCCGCACATAGGGCGCGCCCGTCCGGCGGGCCAGGTGCGCCAGCGTCAGGAAGTACGGCAGCAGCCGCCGGCGCTCGACGAGCGCCACGCGCGCGTGCTCCAGCACCTCGGCACCGAACTCCCACGGCTCCCTGCGCCCCGCCCGCAGACTCGCATGCGTGCGGAACAGCGGCAGGAACGAGGCGAGCTGGAACCAGCGCAGATAGAGCTCCGGCGAGGGGCTCCCGTCGAAGCCGCCCACGTCCGGGCCGGAGTACGGCACGCCGCACAGCCCCAGTCCCATGACCAGTGACAGCGACGCCCGCAGGCCGGGCCAGCCGGTGGCCACGTCACCGGACCAGGTGCCGCCGTAGCGCTGCATGCCGGCCCAGCCGGACCGTGAGAACACGAACGGCCGCTGCCGCGGTGTCAGCTCGCGGAGCCCCTCGTAGCCCGCCCTGGCCATGCAGAGCGCGTACACGTTGTGCGCCTCCCGGTGGTCGCCGCCGCGCCCCTCCAGACCGTGCCGGGCCGAACGCGGCAGCGTCGGCTCCCCGAACGCGGCGAACGACGTCGGCTCGTTCATGTCGTGCCAGAACCCCGAGAACCCCTGGGCCAGCCGTTCCTCGTAGAGAGTGCCCCACCACGTGCGCACGCTCGCGTGCGTGAAGTCCGGGTACACCACCTCCCCGGGCCACACCACGCCGCGTACCGGCCGTCCCGAGGTGTCCCGGACGAAGGCGTCGTGTGCCGTCCCGCTGTCGTACACCGCGTTGCCCGGCTCGGCCTTCACCGCGGGGTCCACGATCGACACCAGCCGGATCCCGTCGCCCCGCAGGTCCTCGGCGAGCGCCCGCAGCTTCGGGAACCGCTCCTGATCCACCGTGAACACCTGGTGCGCGTCCAGGTGGTCGATGTCCAGGTGCACTGCGTCCAGCGGCAGACCGTGCTCGCGATACCCCGCGACGATCCGCCGGACCTCCTGCTCACTGCCGAAGCCCCAGCGCGCGTGATGATGGCCGAGCGCCCACGCCGGGGGCAGCGCCGGCGACCCGGTCAGCGCGGCCCAGGTGTGCAGCACGCGCGCGGGGGAGCCCACGATCACCCAGCACCGCAGCGGACCACCCTCCATGCGCGTCTCGCACGTCCCCGCCCGGTCGTGTCCGGAACCCGCCCCCTCCTCGCCTTCCCGGAGCGCCACCGTGCCGTCCCACGAGGAGTCGTGGAACACCAGATGCGTGCCCGCGTCGGCCACCACCAGCTGCACCGGCATGGTGATGTACAGCGGATCGTCACCGGGCACGAAGGCACGTCCCTGGTCGGTGTTCCACAGCCGGTAGGTGCCGTCCCGCAGCCGAGGCCCCGACGACCGCCCGCCCAGCCCGAAGAACCGCGCGTCCGCCGGCACCTCGGACCGCTGCAGCCAGCGCGCCGGGCCGCCCTCCACCGGCTCCCACCATCGCGGCGGCAGATCACGCCGCAGCGTCACGCCCCCCGGGGTACGCACCTCGACAGCCCCGTTCCGTGACACCACGACCGTCATCCGCTCCGCGACGACCCGCCAGCCGCCGTCCTTGTCCGGCTCCAGCACGGCCCGGGGGTCGGGCTCCGGGCAGGGGCCCGCGAGCGCGTACGACGGCTCGGGCCCGGCCCCGTCCCAGCCCCAGAAGACGGCGCCGTTCACCGCGACGGTGATCCGCAGCGCGGACCGGCCGAACCGCAGAACCCCGCCCCCCGGGCCGGGCGTCACCTCCCGGACCTGTCCAGGAACCCGCGCGCGTTCGGCCCCGCGCGCGGGCAGGCCGGCGGCGTCCGCACGGCGCCTGCGCCATGCCGCGCGAACGGTACGCAACCTCTGAGCTGCCCCCACGAGACCGACCGTCTTCACCGAATGCACCAGGTCACGACCGTCCATGCCGCTCACCCTGCCATCGACCGGCGTACGCGCGTGAGTCGTTCAACTGCCGTTCACCCGTGTCGGGACCACATCTTCACGACACGGACTATGTGGGTGGCACCCTGGTGTGTCAGTCGATCACATGGCATCGTCCGTATCAGCCGCGCACGCGCACACCCCAGCCCGTGCGCGAGTCACGCACACGACGCGCACAGTCCGGGAGCCGCCCATGTCGACCGAGAACCCGCAGCCGCTCTGGCAGCCAGATCCGGACCGCATCGCCCAGGCGCAGATCACCGCGTTCCGGGCCTGGGCGGCCGAGCACCACGGTGCCCCGGCCGAAGGCGGTTACGCCGCGCTGCACCGCTGGTCCGTGGACGAGCTGGAGACGTTCTGGGCAGCCGTCACGCAGTGGTTCGACGTCAAGTTCTCGACGCCCTACGCGCGCGTGCTGGCCGACCGGTCGATGCCCGGCGCCCAGTGGTTCCCCGGCGCGACCCTGAACTACGCCGAACACGCACTGCGCGCAGCCGCGACCCGCCCGGACGCGCCGGCCCTCCTGTGCGTCGACGAGTCCCACGCGCCACGCCCGGTCACCTGGTCCGGCCTCCGCCGCCAGGTCGGCTCCCTCGCCGCCGAACTGCGCGCCCTCGGCGTACGCCCCGGCGACCGCGTCAGCGGCTACCTCCCGAACATCCCCGAGGCCGTCGTCGCGCTCCTCGCCACGGCCGCCGTGGGGGGCGTCTGGACCTCCTGCGCCCCCGACTTCGGCGCCCGCAGCGTCCTCGACCGCTTCCAGCAGGTCGAACCCGTCGTCCTGTTCACGGTCGACGGTTACCGCTACGGCGGCAAGGAACACGACCGCCGCGGCGTCGTCGCCGAACTCCGCCGTGAACTGCCCACCCTGCGCGCGGTCGTCCACATCCCGCTCCTCGGCTCGCAGACGCCCGAGGGCGCCGTGGAGTGGTCGACCCTGACCGGCGCGGATACCGAACCCGTGTTCGAACAAGTGCCCTTCGGGCATCCCCTGTGGGTGCTGTACTCCTCCGGCACGACCGGCCTGCCCAAGGCCATCGTCCAGTCCCAGGGCGGCATCCTCGTCGAACACCTCAAGCAACTCGGCCTGCACTGCGACCTGGGCCCGGACGACCGCTTCTTCTGGTACACCTCCACCGGCTGGATGATGTGGAACTTCCTCGTCTCCGGCCTCCTGACCGGCACCACGATCGTCCTGTACGACGGCAGCCCCGGCCATCCCGACACCGGCGCCCAATGGCGGGTCGCCGAACGCACGGGAGCCACCTTCTACGGCACCTCCGCCGCGTACGTCATGGCGTGCCGCAAGGCGGACGTCCACCCAGGACGGGACCACGACCTCTCGCGCGTGCGATGCGTGGCCACCACCGGCTCCCCCCTCCCGCCCGACGGCTTCCGCTGGCTGCACGACAAGGTCCGCGCCGACCTGTGGATCGCCTCCGTCAGCGGCGGCACGGACGTGTGCTCCTGCTTCGCCGGAGCCGTACCGACCCTGCCCGTCCACATCGGCGAACTCCAGGCCCCGGGCCTCGGCACCGACCTGCAGTCCTGGGACCCCAGCGGCAACCCGCTGACCGACGAGGTCGGCGAACTCGTGGTCACCAACCCCATGCCGTCCATGCCGATCTACTTCTGGAACGACCCCGACGGCAGCCGCTACCACGACAGCTACTTCGACACCTACCCCGGCGTCTGGCGCCACGGCGACTGGATCACCGTGACCTCCCAGGGCTCCGTCATCGTCCACGGCCGTTCCGACTCCACACTCAACCGGCAGGGCGTGCGCATGGGCTCCGCCGACATCTACGAAGCCGTGGAACGCCTCCCCGAGATCAGGGAATCCCTCGTCATCGGCATCGAACAACCGGACGGCGGCTACTGGATGCCCCTCTTCGTCCACCTGGCCCCCGGAGCCGCCCTCGACGAGACCCTCCTCAACCGCATCAAGCAGACGATCCGCGAGCAGCTCTCACCACGCCACATCCCCGACGAGATCATCGAAGTGCCCGGCATCCCGCACACCCTCACCGGCAAGCGCATCGAGGTGCCCGTCAAACGCCTGCTCCAGGGCACTCCGCTGCAGGAGGCGGTCAACCCGGGGTCGATCGACAACCTGGACCTGCTCGCCTTCTACGAGGACCTCGCCCGCAAGCGCACCTGACCCCGCACCCGCAGCCGGCTTCGGGCTCACCGACCGCGACGTCGGCGTCCGCAGCCGCTGCTTCCATCCGGACCGCCATGACCTGCGGTTTCCCCAGCTCGTCGACCGGTTCGGCCCTCACTGTCAGTGCGGTCGGTTACTGTGAGTGAGCATTGATCGACTGCGCACAGGGGGAAACATGGCGCACACCGACCGCCGGACCATGCGACGCGTCCTGCACCAGGAGATCGCCGGCACGCTCGGCCTGCTCACGGACGCATACGACTTCCGAGCCATGCGGCGCTACCGCAGCTTCACGTTCGACGACCACGAAACCTACTTGCGGCAGGTGGAAGGCCTTCTCAAAGCCCGTGCCGCCCAGGGCGGCCACACCACTGTCGCCCTCTTCGACCCACGGGAGTACGCCGACTTCTGCCAGGACAAGGGCCTCGACCCCGACCTCCCCATGAGCCGCGCACGCTTCACAGCCGAACTGGCCGCCTCCGGCCCCACGGTTCCCTACGAGGGGCAGAAGCTCTCCGACCTGGTCCCGGTCCTCGTGGACGAGGCAGTACGACGGGCGACCTGGGAGTACGCCTCCACACTTCTGGCCCGCGTCGGCACCTGCGCGACCTGCGGCGAGGACATCGGCCGCGCGGCCTTCGCCCGCGCCTCGGACCTCCTCGTCCGCATCGTCGAAACAGCGCCGCCCGGCGACCGGCATCTCGTCTGCAGCGTCACCGCCACGCCGGAAACCCTCGTCGCGGCCCTCCACGCGGACCAGGACACGGACGGCACCACGCAACTCGACGAGGCGGAAGCCCTCGAATTCACCACCGTCCTGGCCCTGGGCATCGCGACCAGGAGGCCGGGCGGCCTGGTCATGCGCACCACCGCCCCCGGCACCGCGGACCGCGTCTACGGCTGGCGCCTGCGCGGAGACGGCCTCGAACCCCTGACCGCGGGGGAGGTCTTCGACGCCTACTGCACCGACGTCGAATCGGGCGACCTCATCTCCCCGGAGTCCGGCGTCGACTACACCACCCCGCCCGACCTGGGCGGGGACGCAAGGGCCGGAGGGGCAGGGCCGGCAGGAGAGGAAGGAGGGGAGGGGCCGGCCACGGGTCATCGCCACTGAGCATCCGCCCCGGACACGGACGGGGCGCCCCACCCGCACGTGGAGCGCCCCGCCACAACAGCCGTCCCCGGCTCGGTCGGCCTACTCGCCGGACAGCACGGCCTGAGCCGCCCTGCGCGCCTCGTCGGCGGTGTCGGCGGCCCGCGCGGCCGCCGCCGCCCGCTCGCACTGCGCGAGCGTGTGCTTCGCCAGCGTCGCCCGGACGTGAGGAATCGACGCCGCACCCATGGACAGGGAGGTGACACCCAGACCGGTCAGCACGCACGCCAGCAGCGGGTCGGACGCGGCCTCACCGCAGACACCACAGCTCTTGCCCTCGGCCTTCGCCGCCTCGGCGGACAGCGCGACCAGGTCGAGCAGCGCGGGCTGCCACGGGTCCTGGAGCCGTGACACCGCACCCACCTGACGGTCGGCGGCGAACGTGTACTGCGCCAAGTCGTTCGTCCCCAGCGACAGGAACTCGACCTCCTGAAGGATCGAACGCGCCCGAAGCGCAGCCGACGGAACCTCCACCATCGCGCCGAACTTCGCCTCCAGCCCGGCCTCCCGGCACGCGTCCGCGAACGCCTTCGCGTCGATGCGGTCCGCCACCATCGGGGCCATCACCTCGAGGTAGACCGGCAGGCCCTCGGCCGCCTTCGCCAGCGCGGTCAGCTGCGTGCGCAGCACCTCGGGGTGATCCAAGAGCGTCCGCAGCCCACGCACACCCAGGGCAGGGTTCGGCTCGTCGGCCGGCGTCAGGAAGTCCAGCGGCTTGTCAGCACCGGCGTCCAGCACCCGCACGACGACCCGGCCTTCGGGGAACGCTTCCAGCACCCGGCGGTAGGCGTCGACCTGCGTCTCCTCGGCGGGAGCCTGCTTGTCGTCGTCCAGGAACAGGAACTCCGTCCGGAACAGACCGACACCCTCGGCGCCGGCCTCGACCGCGGCCGCCACGTCGGCGGGACCACCGATGTTGGCGAGCAGCGGCACCTTGTGACCGTCGGAGGTGGCCCCGGGACCGGTCGACGCGGCCAGCGCGGCCTTGCGCTGCGCCGCAGCCGCCTCCAGCTGCGCCTTCTTCTCGTCGCTCGGACGCACGAAGATCTCTCCGGTGCTGCCGTCCACCGCGATCATCGTGCCCTCGGCCAGCTCACCGACGCCCGGCAGGGCCACCACGGCCGGCACGCCCAGCGCGCGGGCGAGGATCGCGCTGTGACTGGTCGGCCCACCTTCCTCGGTGACGAAGCCAAGGACCAGGGTGGGGTCCAGCAGGGCCGTGTCGGCCGGCGCCAGATCGCGCGCGACCAGGACGTACGGCTCGTCGCTGTCCGGCACGCCCGGCATCGGCACACCGAGCAGACGTGCGACGATACGATTCCGCACGTCATCGAGGTCCGCCACCCGCCCGGCGAGGTACTCACCCGCACCCGCCAGCAGGTCCCGGTACGCCGCGAAAGCGTCGTAGACCGCGCGCTCGGCGGTACTGCCGACGGCGATCCGCCGCTCCACATCCGCCATCAGCTCGGGATCCTGGGCCATCATGGCCTGCGCCTCGAGCACCGCCTGGGCCTCGCCCCCCGCCAGATTGCCGCGCGCCATCAGGTCGGCCGCCACAGCCTCCACGGCCTGACGGGCGCGCGCCTGCTCGCGCTGCGCCTCCTCGGCCGGGATCTGCTTGACGGGCGGTTCCAGCACCGCCGTCCCCATGTGCCGAACCTCGCCGATCGCCACACCGTGGCTCACGCCGACGCCTCGCAGCGTTGTCTCCATCTCACCCGTCTCCGATAGTGCGGCGGGTCCCGCCGCCGCGGTGGTCGTCCTACGCGCCGTCGTCAGAGCGACGGCCATGACATCACTTCCAGACGAAGAGACTGTCGCCCGCCTTGACGTCGCCGTCCTCGCGCAGTTCGGACAGAGCCTCGGCGGTGGCCTCCAGCGCCACGATCGGGCACACCGGCGACTTGCCGGCCGCTTCGACGGCGGTCGGGTCCCAGCGCACGATGCCCTGGCCGCGGGTCACCGTGTCCCCCTTGTTCACGAGCAGGTCGAAGCCTTCGCCGTTGAGCTGCACGGTGTCGATGCCGAGGTGGGTGAGTACGCCGTGTCCCTCCGCGTCCACGACGACGAAGGCGTGCGGGTGGAGCGAGACGATGACTCCGTCCACGGGTGCGACGGCCTCGGAAGGCTCGCGCACGGGGTCGATCGCGGTGCCCGGGCCGACCATGGCCCCGGAGAAGACCGGGTCCGGCACGGCGGCCAGTCCGACGGCGCGTCCGGCAAGCGGGGACATCACGGTGGTCATGGGAAGCCTCCCAGAGTGGAGATTCATATATGCGCCGTCACTGCCTGTCCCGGACGGCGCACTGTTCAGCAGGGTATGTCATGGGTAGTCCCGATTCTGTACGAGAACTCCCGCTAGAGGTCTAGACCACCACTACCTTAGTCGATTTGCACCCGCTCCGCGGCCCCGTGTACAGTCGAACTCCTGCCTGAGGGTGAGTGACGCGAATGAGCGTCGTCGCCTCGGCTGAATCGAACTCATCAGGTCCACATCTTGGCTCTCCTTCTGCATGTCCGCAGGAGGGTGGTCAGGGAGACGGAAAAACACTGATAGAGTTTGGAACACCGAAGGGAAGCCCGGAGGAAAGCCCGAGAGGGTGAGTACAAAGGAAGCGACCG
>NZ_JBHMCY010000026.1:0-93408 GCF_042430725.1 Streptomyces cinereospinus
CAGCGCCGATGGTACTGCAGGGGGGACCCTGTGGGAGAGTAGGACACCGCCGAACAATTTTTGGGAAAACCCCCGCATCCTCGGATGCGGGGGTTTTCTGCGTTTACGGGTCAATGGGCCCTTGAAAGCTTGCAGGGCCCCGGTCAGGTCATAGGCGGCCCGTCGTTTTGAGGGCCAGATACGCGTCCGCCAGTGCCGGCGCCAATTCGTCGGGCGTCGCGTCCACCACCGTCACACCGTGGCGGCGCAACTGTTCGGCGGTGCGGTGCCGCTCGGACTGGGCCTGGGCGGCGGCTGCGGCATCGTAGACCGCGTCGGCGTCTCCGCGGGATGCCGCCATGCGGGCGATGTGGGGATCTGCCACCGAGGCCACGAGAACGGTGTGGCGCTGACTGAGCTGAGGGAGGACCGGTAGCAGGCCCTCTTCCACCGGGGCGGCGTCGAGCGTGGTCAGCAGAACGATCAAGGAGTGGCGGGGGGCCGTTCGGAGCGCTGTCGCCGCGAGGCCGCGGGCGTCGGTCTCCAGGAGTTCCGGTTCGAGGGGCGCCACGGCGTTGACCAGGGAGGGCAGCACCTCTCCTGCCGTGCGGCCCTGGACCAGGGCGCGTACCCGGCGGTCGTAGGCGAGCAGGTCGACGCGGTCGCCGGCCCGGGAGGCGAGGGCGGCCAGGAGCAGGGCGGCGTCCAGCGAGGCGTCCAGGCGTGGGGCGTCGCCCACGCGGCCGGCCGAGGTGCGGCCCGTGTCCAAAACCAGGAGGATGTGGCGGTCGCGTTCGGGGCGCCAGGTGCGGACCGCGACCGTGGAGTGGCGGGCCGTGGCGCGCCAGTCGATGGAGCGGGTGTCGTCGCCGGGAACGTACTCGCGCAGGCTGTCGAACTCCGTGCCCTCGCCTCGCTGGAGGACGCTGGTGCGGCCGTCGAGCTCGCGGAGCCGGGCCAGTTTCGAGGGGAGGTGCTTGCGGCTGGTGAAGGGGGGCAGGACGCGTACCGTCCAGGGGACCTTGTGGGTGCCTTGGCGGGCGAACAGCCCCAGGGGGCCGTACGAGCGGATCGTCACGCGGTCGGCCTGACGGTCGCCGCGTCGCGTGGGACGCAGGTGGGTGGTGAGGCGGCGGCGTTCTCCTGCGGGCACCGTCAGGCGGTGGCGGGAGGCGGCGACCTCGGTGCCCGGCTGCCAACTGCTGGGGGGCCAGGCGTCGCGCAGCTGGGCGCGCAGGGGGCGGCGGGCGGCGGGGTTGGTGACGGTGAGGGTGACGTCGGCCTGCTCGCCCAGACGTACGGAAGTGTCACCGGAACGGGTGAGGCGCAGGCGGCGCACCGGTGCTGCGAGGGCGTAGTCGCAGACGCAGGCGAGGGCCAGGGGGCCGTTGACGGCCAGGATGCCGGTCCAGCTGGGTTCCCACAGGCCGACGGGGAGGGAGCCGAGGGCCGCGAGGAGTGCGGCGCGTCCGGTGAGTGCCATCAGCGGGGGACAGGGACGTGGGCGAGGACGGCGTTGATGACGGAGTCGGCCGTCACGCCTTCCATCTCGGCCTCCGGGCGGAGCTGGACGCGGTGACGGAGGGTGGGCAGTGCCAGGGCCTTCACGTCGTCGGGGATGACGTAGTCGCGGCCGGTGAGCCAGGCCCAGGCGCGTGAGGTGGCCAGCAGGGCGGTGGCTCCGCGCGGGGAGACGCCCAGAGTGAGGGACGGCGATTCGCGGGTGGCTCGGCAGACGTCGACGACGTAGGCCGTGATCTCGGGGGAGACCGTCGTCTTGGCGACGGCGGCGCGGGCGGCCTCCAGGACGGCCGGGCCCGCTACGGGGCGTACGCCGGCGGCGCGCAGGTCGCGGGGGTTGAAGCCCTCGGCGTGCCGGGTCAGGACGTCGATCTCGTCCTGCCGGGAGGGGAGGGGGATGGTGAGTTTGAGGAGGAAACGGTCCAGCTGGGCTTCGGGGAGGGGGTAGGTGCCCTCGTACTCGACCGGGTTCTGCGTCGCGGCGACGAGGAACGGGTCGGGGAGGAGGCGGGGGGTGCCGTCGACCGTGACCTGGCGTTCCTCCATGGCTTCGAGGAGGGACGACTGGGTCTTCGGGGGCGTGCGGTTGATCTCGTCGGCGAGGAGCAGGTTGGTGAAGACCGGGCCGGGCTGGAAGGAGAACTCGGCGGTTCGGGTGTCGTAGACCAGGGAGCCGGTGACGTCGCTCGGCATGAGGTCGGGGGTGAACTGGACGCGCTTGGTGTCGACGTCGAGTGCGGCGGCGAGGGCGCGGACGAGCAGGGTCTTGGCGACTCCGGGGACCCCTTCGAGGAGCACGTGTCCGCGGCACAGGAGGGCGACGACGAGGCCGGTCACGGCGGGATCCTGGCCGACCACGGCCTTGGCGATCTCGGCGCGCAGGGCCTCCAGGGCGGCCCGGGCGTTGCCCGGGTCCCCGGTCTGCCCGGCGTTGTCAGTGGTCGGGTCCATCATGGACGGCGTACCTCTCTTTCGAGGGCGTCGAGTTGGTCGGCGAGGGCGATGAGCGCTGCGTCGTCGTGGGGTGGTGGGCCGAAGAGGAGGGCGTGCAGGGACCGTCCGTCGCCGTGGAGGTGCGAGGACAGGGCGGGGAGCAGTTTCTCGGGCGTGTGCGCCTGGGCGAGGGGGACGCCTGCGAGGGGGGCGAGGCGGGAGCGGGTGGTGGAGCGAAGAGCGGCGGCGGCGCGGTCGCGGGCGCCGGCCGCGCGGTAGAGGCGGGCGCGGCCTTCGACGGTCTCGGAGGCGCGGATCGCCACGGGGAGTCTCTCGGGCACGAGGGGGCCGAGTCGGCGTGCCCTCCAGAGGGCGGCGAGGGCTGCGGCGATGAAGAGCTGCAGGGTGCCCCAGAGCCAGCCGGAGGGGAGCAGGTCGAAGAAGCCGCGCTCGTCGTCCGGGGTGGTGACGTCGGACAGTGAGGGGAGGTACCAGACCAGATGGGGGCGGGAGCCGAGGAGCTGGAGGGCGAGCGAGGCGTTGCCGTGGTCGCCGAGGCGGTCGTTGTGGAGGATGTCGGGCGCGCCGAGGACGACGGTGTCGCCGTCCCCGGACGCTGCCGGGACGCGGATCAGGCTGGCCAGGCGCTGGCTGGGGTAGCACTCGTCGGCGTCCAGGTGCGTGCTGGTGTAGCGCAGGCCTCCGGTGTCGGCGGCGCCCGCGCGCCGGGCGGCGGGGAAGTCGCAGCGGGGTTCGAGGGTCGACTCCAGGCTGGTGGCGGGGTCCGCGGTCACGCCGGGGGCGAGCCGCTCGACGGAGGAGCTGCCGGCGGCGACGAGGACGGTGCGTCCGCCGGATGCGGTCGTCGCGGAGCGCAGCAGGTTCTGTTGACGGGTCGTCAGCAGGTCGGGCGCGGCGACCAGGAGGGTGGTGTCGGGGGCGGCTGCGGCGCGCGCCGCCTCCAGGGTGGTGACCACGCGGGTGGACACCTGGCGGTCGGCGAGGAGTTCGGCGATCGCGCGGCTGCCCTGGGGGGCGGTGGAGCGCGGGTCGAGGCTGCCGCGCTGGGCGTCGGAGCGGGCCAGGGCGATCACGATCGCCCCGGCCAGCAGGACGGCGACGGCGAGGGCGATGCCGCGCGTGCGGGTCCACACCTGGCGCGGGGTGCGCGAGGCCGAGGTGGCGGCGGGAGGCATGACCTCGGTGGTCATCCGGCGGCTCCCCGGCGGGTGCTGTCCGCGCTGTGGGCGTTGCTGCTGGTGAGCTGTGGTCTGGCGCGCTCCAGGTCGCGGTCCAGTTCGGCCACGCTGCGGTACGAGGCCTCGGTCGCGGCGCGGCCGCCGTACGTGACGTCGTCGAAGGTGCGGGCCGCGGTGTGCAGTCGGATCGCGTGGGAGGGCAGGGCGCGTCCGGCTTCGGCGGCCGCCTCGTCGGCGGTGCGGCCGGGGCGTGTGTCGAGCAGGGCGCGTTCCTCCAGCGCGCGGACGATGGCGCGCATGCGTTCCTGGAGGGCCTGGTTCCAGTGGCGCTGGGCCGCGTGGGCCTCGGCGGCCGCCCGGTGGTCGGCGGCGCTGCGGGGGCGGTCGTCGAACAGGGCGGCGGAGGAGGTCGGCCGGCGGCGCGGGGTGCCGAGGCGCCACAGGAGGGCGCCCAGGACCGCGAGGACGGCGGCGATGACGACGACGAGGCCCAGGGTGCCTCCGGGGGTCGCGTCGGACGCGAGAGTGAACACTTTGCCGAGCCACTCCCAGAAGACGTCGAGGGCGCGTTGGAACAGCCCGGGATCGTCCTCGTGGTACATGCGCTTGGACAGCTCGCGGCGGGCCGCCTCCCGCGCGGGGTCGCGGGGGATCGTCAGGGGCGGCTCGTCGTCGGAGGCGGGCAGTGCCGGCAGGGACATGCCGCCGGTGCGGTGCGGCGGTCCTGCGGTCAGGTCGCCGGCGCGCAGCCACGCGCGTACGGCGGCCTCGCCGGCGCGCGGCAGCGGCGAGGCGGCGATGACTCCCCCGGCCGGGCTCACCGCATCAGCTCCCGGGCGCGGGGTCGGCGGTGCCGGGGCCGTAGCCACGGACACCGGCGGCGCGGGCCAGTTCGAGGTCGAGGGCCTCGCGGCGGATGCGCTGGTCGATGTAGAGAAGGACGGTGACGCCGGCCGTGATCGGGAACGTGATCATGGAGCCGATCACCGAGCCGATCCCGCTGACGATCAGGAACATCCAGCCGAAGTCGCCGGTGCCGTCGAGGAATCCGCTGACACCGTCGCCGCTGAGCGCCGCGGCGAGGAACGTGAAGGGGATGACGACGATCGCCGCGACGATGTTGGCGATGACCGTGGCGAGCAGCTGGATGCCGAAGACGCGCCACCAGGCGCCGCGGACGAGCTTGGCGGAGCGGCTCATCGCCTTGAGGATGCCCTGCTTCTCCAGCATCAGTGCCGGGGAGGCCAGCGAGAAGCGGACCATCAGCCACAGGGCGACGACGCCGGTGCACAGGCTGCCCAGGACGGTGAGGCCGGCGCCGGCGGCGCCCCCGCCGGCGAGGGTGACGAGGATGCCGGGCACGGCGCCCAGCAGGGCGACGCCGAGGGCGATGAACAGCAGCAGGAAGATCAGGCCGAACAGCTTCAGCACGCGCGGGCGGGCGTCGCGCCAGGCCTCACCGGTGGTGACCGGCTTGCCGAGGACGGCGCGGCTGGTGACGGTGGTGAGCAGCGCGGTCGCCGCGACGGTGCCGATCAGCGTGATCAGGAACAGGACGGCGGAGCTGAGCAGCGCGTCGCCCATGGCGCGGGTGAGTTCGTCGAGGGTGGCGTCCGGGTCTTCGAGGGCGGCGGTGCCGGTCCGCTCGTCCAGGACGAAGCCCTGGAGCAGGATGACGACGACCTCGATGACGACCGCGACGGTGAGGGCTATGCCGAGCACCGTGCGCCAGTGGGCGCGCATGGTGGAGACGGCGCCGTCGAGGATCTCGCCGACGCCGAGCGGTCGGAGCGGTATCACGCCGGGCTTGGCCGCGGGCGGTGGGCCGCCCCACTGGCTGCCCCAGCCGCCGTAGCCGCCGGGGGCCTGCCAGGTGCCGTGGCCGCCGCCGTGCCCGCCGGGGGGCTGGGCGGCGCCCCAGCCGGGGCCGGGCGGCGGGGGCGGGGGAGCCTGGCCGGGGCTCGGCGGGCCGGAGGGGGCGGACCACTGGGCGGGTGGCGGCTGCTCCTTGGACCACTTCGCGCCGGAGTCCGGCGCCTGCGCGCCTGGCTGGTCCGCGGGTGGGGAGGGCTGCGCGGAGCCGGGTCGGCCGGCCGGCTCGGCAGGGCCGGTCGCACCGGGCTCCTGCCCGTCGGACGGGGAGGATCCGGGCGAGGCCCAGCCCGGAGTGTCGTTCATCGTCGCTCCTTCACGGTGCCCGTCCGCTGGCGCGGTGGCAGGTTGGCAGACATCGTGCCATGGGGTGTTCGCCCAGGGACCGGCCGCGGTATTGGCGGCACACCTTCGATTGTCCGTCGCAGAACGGGCAGACTGACCGCATGGCTGATCAGTACGCGCAATCCGGCGAGGACATGTCCACCGGTATTCCGGCGATCCGCTGGGACGAACCCCCCGAAGGGCCGGTCGTGGTCCTTCTCGATCAGACGAGGCTGCCCGGCGAGGAGGTCGAGCTGGTCTGCACGGACGCCCCCGCGCTGGTGGAGGCGATCCGCTCGCTCGCCGTGCGCGGGGCGCCGCTGCTCGGCATCGCGGGCGCGTACGGGGTCGCGCTCGCCGCCGCGCGCGGCTTCGACGTGGACGAGGCCGCGGTCGCGCTGGCGGGCGCCCGGCCGACCGCGGTGAACCTGTCCGTGGGCGTGCGCCGGGCCAGGTCGGCGTACGACGCCGCGCTGGCTCGCGGGGCCGTTGGCGAGCAGGCCGCCGAGGCGGCGCTGGCGGCGGCCCGGCAGCTGCACCGGGAGGACGCGGAGGCCAGCGTCCGGATGGCCGGGCACGGGCTGGCGCTGCTGGACGAGTTGCTGCCGGGCGGCGGGCACCGGATCCTCACGCACTGCAACACCGGGTACCTGGTGTCGGGTGGGGAGGGGACGGCGTTCGCGGTGGCGCTGGCGGCGCACCGGGCGGGGCGGCTGCGGCGGCTGTGGGTCGACGAGACGCGTCCGCTCCTGCAGGGGGCCCGGCTCACGGCGTACGAGGCGGCGCGCAACGGGATGGCGTACACCTTGCTCACCGACAACGCGGCGGGGTCGCTGTTCGCGGCGGGGGAGGTGGACGCGGTGCTGATCGGGGCCGATCGCGTCGCGGCCGACGGTTCGGTGGCGAACAAGATCGGCAGCTACCCGCTCGCCGTGCTGGCGCGGTACCACCACGTGCCGTTTATCGTGGTGGCGCCGGTGACGACGGTGGACGCGCAGACCCCGGAGGGGGCGGACATCGAGGTCGAGCAGCGGCCGGGGTACGAGGTGACCGAGATCGCGGCGCCCAGCATGCCGGTGACGGGTGCCGGGGGCGGGATCCCGGTGGCGCCGCTGGGCACGCAGGCGTACAACCCGGCCTTCGACGTGACGCCGCCGGAGCTGGTCACGGCGATCGTCACCGAGGAGGGCGTGGTGTCGCCCGTGACCGCCGAGGCGCTGGCGGAGGTGTGCGGCAGGTCGCGGGGGGCGACGGTCGGCTGAGACGTGACGCCGGCCGGACCTTCGTCCCCGGCCCCTCGACCTGCGCGGTCGCGCGGGGAGAGGGGCCGCGACATGTGATCCAGGGCAGACAGTAGTGGCCCCGTACGACTATCGTCACAGGCTGGTGACGCTGATCACCTGCGTCTCCTTCACCGTTATGAGAATGGGATGATGTCGTTTATGAAGGGACGAGTCCTTGTCGTCGACGACGACACCGCACTGGCCGAAATGCTCGGCATCGTGCTGCGTGGTGAAGGTTTTGAGCCGTCTTTCGTAGCCGACGGCGACAAGGCGCTGGCCGCGTTCCGGGAGTCCAAGCCGGATCTGGTGCTGCTCGACCTGATGCTTCCCGGGCGGGACGGCATCGAGGTGTGCCGGCTGATCCGGGCCGAGTCCGGGGTGCCGATCGTGATGCTCACCGCGAAGAGCGACACCGTCGACGTCGTCGTGGGACTCGAGTCGGGGGCCGACGACTACATCGTCAAGCCGTTCAAGCCCAAGGAGCTGGTGGCCCGGATCCGGGCGCGGCTTCGGCGGTCGGAGGAGCCCGCGCCCGAGCAGCTCGCCATCGGTGACCTGGTCATCGACGTGGCGGGGCACTCGGTGAAGCGGGACGGGCAGTCGATCGCGCTGACGCCGCTGGAGTTCGACCTGCTGGTGGCGCTGGCCCGCAAGCCGTGGCAGGTGTTCACCCGCGAGGTGCTGCTGGAGCAGGTGTGGGGCTACCGGCACGCGGCGGACACGCGGCTGGTCAACGTCCATGTGCAGCGGCTGCGCTCCAAGGTCGAGAAGGACCCGGAGCGGCCGGAGATCGTGGTGACCGTCCGTGGTGTCGGTTACAAGGCCGGGCCGAGCTGACATGTCCGAGGACAGTGCCGCTTCGGCGCCCGGCAGGTCCGGGGCCCGCGCGGGGCGGCCTGTCGGCCGGAAGGCGGCGGGCTCCCGCTGGGGACGGCTCCTGGAGAGCGGGCTGCTCCAGGGCGGAGTCCAGGGCAGCCCGGTTCTGAGGCTGTTCATGCGCTGGGTACGGCGGCCGCTGCTGCCCGTGATGCGGCTGTGGCGGCGCAACATCCAGCTCAAGATCGTGGTCACCACCCTGCTGATGTCGCTGGGTGTGGTGCTGCTGCTCGGTTTCGTGGTCATCGGGCAGGTGCGCAACGGCCTGCTGGACGCCAAGGTGAAGGCGTCGCAGAGCCAGGCCACGGGTGGTTTCGCGGTGGCCAAGCAGCGGGCCGACGAGGCGGCGAGCGGCACCGGCACCGGGGAGGACCCGACCGCGGTGGACGGGCGGTCCTCGCAGAACGTCATCCAGTGGATGAGTGACCTGGTCTCCTCACTCTCCAGCGGTGGGCAGGGCGCCTTCGACGTGGTGACGCTGCCCGCCGGGGACAACAGCGGCGGTGGCCGCGGTCCGCGGGCCTCCGGCGGTGTGGACCCCAACCGGAGCGTGCCGGAGGACCTGCGCGAGCGGGTCAACAGCAGTACGGCGGCCGCGCAGAGCTATACCCGCATCGTCTACAGCGGCGACAAAACCTCCCAGCCGGCCCTGGTCATCGGCAAGGAGGTCAACGACCCCAACGGCGACCCGTACCAGCTGTACTACCTCTTCCCGCTCACGCAGGAGGACCGGTCGCTGAGCCTGGTGAAGGGGACGCTCGCGACCGCCGGCCTCTTCGTCGTGGTCCTGCTCGGAGCCATCGCCTGGCTGGTGGTGCGGCAGGTGGTGACGCCGGTGCGGATGGCGGCCGGGATCGCCGAGCGGCTGTCCGCCGGGCGGTTGCAGGAGCGGATGAAGGTCACCGGCGAGGACGACATCGCGCGGCTCGGCGAGGCCTTCAACAAGATGGCGCAGAACCTGCAGTCGAAGATCCAGCAGCTGGAGGACCTGTCGCGGATGCAGCGGCGGTTCGTGTCGGACGTGTCGCACGAGCTGCGGACGCCGCTGACGACCGTACGGATGGCCGCCGACGTCATCCATGAGGCGCGCGTGGACTTCGATCCGGTGACCGCGCGGTCGGCGGAGTTGCTCGCCGACCAGCTGGACCGGTTCGAGTCGCTGCTGTCGGACCTGCTGGAGATCAGCCGCTTCGACGCGGGCGCGGCGGCGCTGGAGGCCGAGCCGATCGACCTCAGGGAGGTCGTCCGGCGGGTGGTCAGCGGCGCCGAGCCGCTCGCCGAACGCAAGGGCACGCGCCTACGGGTCGTGGGCGACCAGCAGCCCGTCGTCGCCGAGGCCGACGCCCGGCGGGTCGAGCGGGTGCTGCGCAACCTCGTCGTCAACGCCGTGGAACACGGCGAGGGCAAGGACGTCGTGGTCAAGCTGGCCGCGGCGGGCGGGGCGGTCGCGGTCGCGGTGCGCGACTACGGCGTCGGACTCAAGCCCGGCGAGGCCACCCGCGTCTTCAGCCGCTTCTGGCGGGCCGACCCGGCACGCGCGCGGACCACGGGCGGCACGGGCCTCGGCCTGTCCATCGCCCTGGAGGACGCGCGGCTGCACGGTGGCTGGTTGCAGGCGTGGGGCGAGCCGGGCGGTGGCTCGCAGTTCCGGCTGACGTTGCCGCGGACCGCCGACGAGCCGCTCAGGGGCTCGCCGATCCCGCTGGAGCCCAAGGACTCGCGGCGCAACCGCGGACCCGGCGACGCCGGGCTGCCGCGCGGCGGGGAGAAGACCGCGACCGTGCCGGCCCAGTCGACGGGCGCGGGCCAGGCGCCGGCGCGGGACCCGATCACGACCCGGCCGTCCGCCGTGGCCCCGACAGCCGATCCGACGGCGCTGCCGGGCAGCGGCGCGCGCGTGGTGCCCCTGCCCGCGGGAGGGGCGCGGCGGCAGGGCGATCAGCCGGTCGTGGAGGCGGCGCTCACCACGGCCCCGCTCGGTACGGCGGATCCGGAGCCGGAGGAGTCGAACGACCAAGGGGAGGCTTTCGGTGGCCGCTGACCGCGGAGGGGACGCCCGGCGCACGCCGGGGCGCGCAGTGGCGTACGCCACCTGTGGTGCCGTACTGCTGGCGGGGTGTGCCTCGATGCCCGACCGCGGGGACCTGCGGGGCGTGGAGTCGACGCCCCGTCAGGAGACGCAGGTGCGGGTCTTTCCCATGCCGCCGCGTGAGGACGCACCGCCGTCGGAGATCGTGCAGGGCTTCCTGGAGGCACTGACCAGCGATGATCCGAAGTACGCGACGGCGAAGCAGTACTTGACGACGGCCGCCGCGAGGACCTGGCAGCCGGAGCTGTCCACCACCGTGCTCGCGGACGGGCCGGACACCGAGGCCGACTCCGCTGGCACCCGGGACGGCGGGTTCGACTTCTCGTTCACCCTGACCGGCACGAAGATCGCCCTGGTGGACGCGCAGCAGTCGTACACGCCGACCGAGGGCTCCTACAGCAGGCAGGTGCACCTCACGCGGGACAAGGAGAGCGGGCAGTGGCGCATCGACGGGCTGCCGCAGGGCGTCGTCATGGGCCAGTCGGACTTCCAGCGCAACTACATGTCCGTCAACAAGTACTATTTCGCCTCGGACTCCGCGGTGGGCGCGTCCGCGCACCCGGCGGCGGTCGCCGACCCCGTGTACGTGCGCCGGCGGGTCGATCCGATGACGCAGATGGTGCGGTTGCTGCTCGGCGGGCCGACGACCTGGCTGGGGCCCGTGGTCCGGTCGAGCTTCCCCACCGGTACGGCGCTGCGCAAGGGCGTCGGCGAGCTGACGCCGGACGACCAGAACCGGCTGACCGTGCCGCTGAACGACAAGGCCGCCCGGGTCGGTCCGGCCAAGTGCAACGAGATGGCAGCCCAGTTGCTGTTCACCCTGCAGAACCTCACGCCCGCCGTGGACGAGGTCGAACTGAGGGTGGGCGACGCGCAGTTGTGCGTGCTCGACGAGGAGGGCGCGGCGGCCGTCGCGGCGCGCGGGTCGGTCCGGCGCACCGACTACCTGTACTTCGTCGACGGTGAGGACCGGCTCGTGCGGATCCCGGCGGGCAGCCGCAGCGCGCAGGCCGAGCCGGTGCCGGGCGAACTGGGCGAGGGCGCACGGGCGTTGCGGTCGGCGGCGGTGTCGCGCGACGAGCACACCGCGGCCGGGGTCGCGTTGGACGGCAGGGCGCTGTACGTCGGTTCGCTCGCGTCGGGCGGTTCGCTCGGGGAGCCGGTGGTGCGCAGCACGGGCCGGACGGAGAAGGACCGGCTGACCGCGCCGAGTTGGGACGCGCGGGGCGATCTGTGGGTGGCCGACCGCAACCCGGACGACCCGCGGCTGCTCATGCTGCCGGAGGGCAAGGGGGAGCCGGTTCAGGTGCAGGTTCCGCGGCTGGACGGGCGGATCGACTCCGTGCGGGTCGCGGCGGACGGTGTGCGCGTCGCGCTCGTCGTGGAGAAGGACGGCAAGCAGTCCTTGCAGGTCGGGCGGATCGAGCGGGGGTCCGGGGACCAAGGGGCGGGGGAGCCGGGGGTCTCGGTGCTCGAACTGCGTTCGGCCGTACCGCAGTTCGAGGAGGTCACCACGATGTCCTGGGCCGGTGACGGCCGGCTCGTGGCGGTCGGGCGCGAGGAGGGGGGCGTGCAGCAGATGCGGTACGTCCAGGTCGACGGGTCCGTGCCGGAGGTGCCGGCGCCGGACGCGCTGACCGGCGTGAAGGAGATCGCCGCTTCCGAGGACGAACGGCTGCCGCTGGTGGCGTACTCGGTGGACGGGATCGTGCGGCTGCCGGACGGGGCGCAGTGGCAGACGGTGGTGAAGGAAGGGTCGGCGCCGGTCTATCCGGGGTGAGGGGGGCTACTCGGGGCTGTCCGGGGCAGCGTTCCTTCCGGAACCCGGGCGGTTCCGTTTCGGAAGCTCAGGTACTCGGAGGCTCCGTCCGGGCAAAAGTGGTGCCCGGCGGCGCCGTCCCGGCACGTCGGTGAATCGGTGGCTCCGGCTCGGCAGGTTCGTAGCTCGCCGGCTCGGATGCGGCAGACAAGGCACTCGGCGGCTCTGTCCCGCCCTGTCAGGTGCCCGGCGGCTCCGCCCGGCCGCCCGCATGTCAGGTGTCCGGCTGCTCCGGCTCGCCCTGTCAGGTGCCCGGCGGCGCCGTCCCGGCACGTCGGTGAATCGGTGGCTCCGGCTCGGCAGGTTTGTAGCTCGCCGGCTCGGATGCGGCAGACAAGGCACTCGGCGGCTCTGTCCCGCCCTGTCAGGTGCCCGGCGGCTCCGCCCGGCCGCCCGCATGTCAGGTGTCCGGCTGCTCTGTCCCGCCCTGTCAGGTGCCCGGCGTTGGCCGTTTCGGCTGGCCGTGAGGGTGCACTGGGTCGTCCGCAGCACCCGTGGGAAGTTGTCCACAGGCCGCTCTCCGGGTTTCCACAGGGGTGGTGGGGCCCGGGCGGGCGTTGGCACAGTGGTGGGCATGCGGGCGTGGTGGCAGGACCTCACCGACCTGGTGCTGCCGGCCGAGTGCGGAGGCTGCGGCAGGCCGCGCACGGTGCTCTGCCCGCAGTGCCGTGCCGCTCTGTGCGGGGTCGCGCCACGCCGGGTGCGACCGGTTCCGGAGCCGCGCGAACTGCCGGTCGTGCACGCGGCGGCGCCGTACGCGGACGAGGTGCGGGCCCTGCTCCTGGCCCACAAGGAGCGGGGTGCGCTGCCGCTCGCCCGGCCGCTCGGCGCGGCCCTCGCTGGAGCCGTGCGGGCGGGGCTGCCCGAGGTGCTCGGCGGGCCGGTGCTGCTCGTCCCGGTGCCGTCGGGCCGTGCGGCGGTGCGGGCGCGGGGTCATGATCCGGCACGGCGGATCGCGCTCGCGGCGGCGGCCGAGCTGCGCCGCACGGGGACGCCCGCGCGCGTGCTGGCGGTGCTGCGGCAGCGGCGGCCGGTCGCCGACCAGGCGGGGCTCGACGCCGGGCAGCGGCTGGCGAACCTCGCGGGCGCGCTGTCGGTGGCCGCGGGTGGCGCCGGGCTGCTGCGCGAGGGTCCGGTGGTGCTGGTGGACGACCTGGTGACGACGGGCGCCTCGCTGAGCGAGGCGGCGCGGGCCGTCCGGGTGGAGTTGGCGGAGGAAACTGCTGGTTACGGGCGTGCGGCATTCGCGACGCGCGGAGATGTGGTGACGTCCGTGTACACGGGAGTCCATGGGGAAAGGTCAGGGGAACGGATGACGGGATCAATGGAAGGGAGCACGGACCGTGAGGGGGCCGTGCCGAGAAAGGCGAACAGTGCCCGTGACGTGATCTGCGCTGCGGTGGTCGCAGCGTCACCGGATTCTTTCGAAATGAACCGGAACTGACTGCGAAGTCGCATCGTTGCAGGTGACGAGAGGGCCAATTCACCGGAACGGAGGTACGCGGCAGTAGAGGGTGACGACATCCGTCCGGGCGAGATATGTTCAGTTGTGAGGGAAAGCCGCAGGCCACACCTCGCTTATCCGAATGCCGTGCCGCGGGTTTTCCGCACTCATCCGCGCCGGCAGGTGGAGATCTTGTCCATGGGGGAGGAGGTGGACGTCGCCGAGTCCGAGGTTCCGGGACTCACCGGGACCTGGTGCACAAGGGAGATGCTCCGCCAGTGAAGCGGAGCGATCCGGGAACGGAGTTCTGCGTGGACATCGTCGTCAAGGGCCGCAAGACCGAGGTGCCCGAGCGGTTCCGCAAGCACGTGGCCGAGAAGCTGAAGCTGGAGAAGATCCAGAAGCTCGACGGCAAGGTGATCAGCCTCGACGTCGAGGTGTCCAAGGAGCCCAACCCCCGACAGGCCGACCGTTGCGACCGGGTGGAGATCACGCTCCGCTCCCGCGGTCCGGTGATCCGGGCGGAGGCGGCGGCCAGCGACCCGTACGCGGCCCTTGACCTGGCCGCGGAGAAGCTGGATGCCCGGCTGCGCAGGCAGCACGACAAGCGTCACACGCGCCGAGGGGTGCGCCGGCTCACGGCCGCCGAGGTCGCCGACCACGTTCCGGGCGCGGCGACGCTCAACGTCAACGGCGGCACCTTCCAGGCGGACGAGCCGGAGGGAGTGCCCACGAAGAAGATCGGCTCGCTGGAAGTACAGGGTGACGGCCCCCTCGTGGTTCGCGAAAAGACCCACGTCGCGGCACCCATGACTCTCGACCAGGCGTTGTACGAGATGGAACTGGTCGGGCACGACTTCTATCTGTTCGTCGACTCCGAGACGAAGGAACCGAGCGTCGTCTACCGGCGGCACGCGTACGACTACGGCGTGATCCACCTCAGGACGGACACGATGATCACTCAGGCGCCCGCACCCGAGGCGGGCGGTCCGCTGGGCGGCTGACCGTTCCGGACGACAGCTGATCCGGGTGCCCCTGGAGTGTGCGCGCGCTCCCAGGGGCACCGGTGTGCGACCACTTCACCCGCCGCTTCGTCACCGGAGTGCCGTCCGGGCATGGAATCATGGCCGCAACGGCCCAACGGGTGGGTCGTTGCCTTGGGTTGGCGACGGCACAGGATCACCGGCCACAGCCTTCAGGGGGAGGAACGATGGCGGACAGCTTCGGACCGATGCGTGCGGGGAACGCCGACGACGGCGTCGTCGGCACGGGCCCGGACGGGGGCTCCTCACGGCGGGAGCCGATTCGTGTCCTGGTGGTGGACGACCACGCCCTGTTCCGCCGTGGCCTGGAGATCGTGCTCGCGGCCGAGGAGGACATCCAGGTCGTCGGGGAGGCGGGTGACGGGGCCGAGGCCGTGGAGAAGGCCGCCGACCTGCTGCCCGACATCGTCCTGATGGACGTGCGGATGCCGAAGCGGGGCGGGATCGAGGCCTGTACCTCCATCAAGGAGGTGGCGCCCAGCGCCAAGATCATCATGCTGACGATCAGCGACGAGGAAGCGGATCTCTACGAGGCGATCAAGGCGGGGGCGACCGGCTACCTCCTCAAGGAGATCTCCACGGACGAGGTGGCCACGGCGATCCGCGCGGTGGCCGACGGGCAGTCGCAGATCAGCCCGTCCATGGCGTCGAAGCTGCTCACCGAGTTCAAGTCGATGATCCAGCGGACGGACGAGCGGCGGCTGGTGCCCGCGCCGCGGCTCACCGACCGGGAGCTGGAAGTGCTCAAGCTGGTCGCCACGGGGATGAACAACCGGGACATCGCCAAGGAGTTGTTCATCTCCGAGAACACCGTGAAGAACCACGTGCGCAACATCCTGGAGAAACTGCAGCTGCACTCCAGGATGGAGGCGGTGGTGTACGCGATGCGCGAGAAGATCCTCGAGATCCGCTGACGACGGGCCGGTGCTCAGCCGAGGACGCGGCTGAGTTCCCTGCTCAGGGGCTCGCGCAGGTCCGGCGCGTCCACCCGTTCCACGCGGACGTTCGTGCAGTCCACCCAGCTCGCCGCCTCGATCAGGGCCTGCGCCACCGCCGGGACCGCCTTGGGGCCGTCCAGGGAGACCTGCTTGGCCACCAGCGTGCGGCCCTCGCGGGCCGGGTCGACGCGGCCCACGAGGTGGCCCCCGGCGAGGACGGGCATCGCGAAGTAGCCGTACACGCGCTTCGGCTTGGGGACGTAGGCCTCCAGGCGGTGGGTGAAGCCGAAGATCCGCTCGGTGCGGGCCCGCTCCCACACCAGCGAGTCGAAGGGGGACAGCAGCGTGGTGCGGTGGCGGCCGCGCGGAGGAGTCGCCAGAGCGGCCGGGTCCGCCCAGGCCGGCTTGCCCCAGCCCTCGACGGTGACCGGCACCAGACCCGAGTCGGCGATCACCGTGTCCACCTGTTCGCCCTTGAGGCGGTGGTAGTCGGCGATGTCCGCGCGGGTGCCGACGCCGAGGGACTCGCCCGCCAGCCGGACCAGGCGGCGCAGGCACTCGGTGTCGTCGAGCCGGTCGTGCAGCAGCGTCTCGGGGACGGCGCGTTCGGCGAGGTCGTAGACGCGCTTCCAGCCGCGGCGCGCCACGCACACCACCTCGCCGTACATCAGGGCGCGTTCGACGGCGACCTTGGTGCCGGACCAGTCCCACCACTCGCTGGTGCGCTTGGCGCCGCCCAGCTCCGTGGCCGTCAGGGGGCCCTCGGCGCGCAGCTGCTTGATGACCTGGTCGTAGACGCCGTCGGGGAGCTCGTGGTTCCACTGGGGGCGGGCGCGGTAGGCGCGGCGGCGGAAGGCGAAGTGGGGCCACTCCTCGATCGGGAGGACGCACGCGGCGTGCGACCAGTACTCGAAGGCGTGGGTGTCCGTCCAGTAGGCGTTCTCGACGGTCTTGCGGCCGACCGCGCCCAGGCGGGCGTAGGGGACGAGCTCGTGGGAGCGGGCGAGGACCGAGATGGTGTCGAGCTGGACCGCGCCCAGGTGGCGGAGTATGCCGCGGACGCCGGCCCTGCGGTCGGGCGCGCCCAGGAAGCCCTGGGCGCGAAGGGCGATGCGGCGGGCTTCGGCTGCGGAGAGTTCCGTGCGGCGCGGGGTCGTCATGTCCTCGAACGATAGGGGGTGGCACTGACAGTGCGGGACGGCCCGGGGAATCCGTC
Source organism: Streptomyces cinereospinus (assembly GCF_042430725.1). Classification (NCBI taxonomy): domain Bacteria; kingdom Bacillati; phylum Actinomycetota; class Actinomycetes; order Kitasatosporales; family Streptomycetaceae; genus Streptomyces; species Streptomyces cinereospinus. The sequence continues at coordinate 16,537 of NZ_JBHMCY010000026.1, forward strand.
CCCGGGGGGCCGGGGCGGGGCTCACGTGGCGGGAGCGCGGGCCGGCAGGTACGGGGCCGCCGACGGCAGCCCCAGGTCCGAGGGCAGCAGGGAGCCGACCCAGCAGTCGCGGCGGACGCCGTTGTTGTTCAGGGCCGCTCTGAGGGTGCCCTCGACGGTGAAGCCGGCCTTCTCGGCCACCGCGCGGGAGGCGGTGTTGCCCACCTCGGCGCGCCACTCCAGGCGGTCGACGCACTGGTCGGCGAAGACCCAGCGGGAGGCGGCGCGGGCGGCCTCGGTCATGTAGCCGCGGCCGCGGTGGCACCTGGTCGTCCAGAAGCCGATCTCGGCCACGCCGAGCGAGCGCATGACGATGCCGAGCGTGCCGGCCAGTTCCCCGCCGGGGAGGAAGAGGCCGAACGTGAACATCGAGCGGTTCGCCCAGCCCTCGGGGACGTCGTGCTCCGTGAAGGTCCGGGCGTGTTCGGGCAGGTACGGCGTGGGGATCGTCGTCCAGCGCTGGATGTCGGGGTCCTGGCACGCGGCGTACACGGCGTCGCTGTCGTCCGGGCCCACGGGGCGCAGCCGGAGGCGGGGGGTGGCGATCGTGACGGGCTCCATCGGCCGATTCTGTCCGCCGGGGCGGCTGGGACGCCACGCCTTTTGCCCCAGCGTGAGCGGGCGACCACGATCCGCACAATTCGTCGGCGCGCCGCGGCACCATCCGGGACCCTCGTCCGTTGTCCCGTGTGAAGGCCGAAGCGAAGGGAGTTCTCCCGGAGCAGTTCGACGGCGGACCGGCGGCGGATCCGCCACGGAAGGGCGACGGCGGACCGCCGTGGTACGGCAGGCCTCCCGGCGCGGCCGGGTCCTCGCATACGATGGCCGTTGCTCAGTACGTCAGAAGGAAACCAACCGTCCCAGGCCCGACCGGCAAGGAGACCAACCCCCGTGTCCGTCCTCTCGAAGATCATGCGTGCAGGCGAAGGCAAGATCCTGCGCAAGCTGCACCGCATCGCGGACCAGGTCAACTCCATCGAAGAGGACTTCGTCGACCTCTCCGACGCCGAGCTGCGGGCCCTCACCGATGAGTACAAGCAGCGGTACGCCGACGGCGAGAACCTGGACGACCTGCTGCCCGAGGCCTTCGCCACGGTGCGCGAGGCCGCCAAGCGCGTCCTCGGCCAGCGCCACTACGACGTGCAGCTCATGGGTGGTGCGGCCCTGCACCTCGGCTATGTCGCCGAGATGAAGACCGGTGAGGGCAAGACCCTGGTCGGCACGCTGCCCGCGTACCTGAACGCGCTGTCCGGCGAAGGCGTCCACCTCATCACGGTCAACGACTACCTGGCCGAGCGCGACTCCGAGATGATGGGCCGCGTCCACAAGTTCCTGGGCCTGAACGTCGGCTGCATCCTGTCCAACATGACGCCGGCCCAGCGCCGCGAGCAGTACGCCTGCGACATCACGTACGGCACGAACAACGAGTTCGGCTTCGACTACCTGCGCGACAACATGGCGTGGTCGAAGGAGGAGCTCGTCCAGCGCGGCCACAACTTCGCGATCGTCGACGAGGTCGACTCCATCCTCATCGACGAGGCCCGTACGCCGCTGATCATCTCCGGCCCGGCCGACCAGGCCACCAAGTGGTACGGCGACTTCGCCAAGCTGGTCACCCGCCTCAAGCGCGGCGAGGCCGGGCAGCCGCTGAAGGGCATCGAGGAGACCGGCGACTACGACGTCGACGAGAAGAAGCGCACGGTCGCCATCCACGAGGCCGGTGTCGGCAAGGTCGAGGACTGGCTGGGCATCGACAACCTCTACGAGTCGGTGAACACGCCGCTGGTGGGCTACCTGAACAACGCCATCAAGGCCAAGGAGCTCTTCAAGAAGGACAAGGACTACGTCGTCATCGACGGCGAGGTCATGATCGTCGACGAGCACACCGGACGTATCCTCGCCGGCCGCCGCTACAACGAGGGCATGCACCAGGCGATCGAGGCGAAGGAAGGGGTGCCGATCAAGGACGAGAACCAGACGCTCGCCACGATCACCCTGCAGAACTTCTTCCGCCTCTACAAGAAGCTCTCCGGCATGACCGGTACGGCGATGACCGAGGCCGCCGAGTTCCACCAGATCTACAAGCTCGGTGTGGTCCCGATCCCGACCAACCGGCCGATGATCCGCAAGGACCAGTCCGACCTGATCTACCGCACCGAGGTCGCCAAGTTCGACGCCGTCGTGGACGACATCGCCGAGAAGCACGAGAAGGGCCAGCCGATCCTGGTCGGCACCACTTCGGTCGAGAAGTCCGAGTACCTCTCGCAGCAGCTGAGCAAGCGCGGCATCCAGCACGAGGTGCTCAACGCCAAGCAGCACGACCGGGAGGCGCAGATCGTCGCCCAGGCGGGCCGCAAGGGCGCCGTGACCGTGGCGACCAACATGGCCGGCCGAGGGACGGACATCAAGCTCGGCGGCAACCCCGACGACCTCGCCGAGGCCGAGCTGCGCCAGCGCGGCCTCGACCCCGAGGAGCACATCGAGGAGTGGGCCGCCGCGCTGCCGACCGCCCTGGAGCGGGCCGAGAAGGCGGTGCGGGCCGAGTTCGAGGAGGTCAAGGAGCTCGGCGGGCTGTACGTGCTGGGCACCGAGCGGCACGAGTCGCGGCGCATCGACAACCAGCTGCGCGGTCGTTCCGGCCGTCAGGGCGACCCGGGCGAGTCCCGCTTCTACCTCTCCCTCGGCGACGATTTGATGCGGCTGTTCAAGGCGCAGATGGTCGAGCGCGTGATGTCGATGGCGAACGTCCCGGACGACGTGCCGATCGAGAACAAGATGGTCACGCGCGCGATCGCGTCCGCCCAGTCGCAGGTCGAGCAGCAGAACTTCGAGACCCGTAAGAACGTCCTGAAGTACGACGAGGTCCTCAACCGGCAGCGCGAGGTCATCTACGGCGAGCGGCGCCGCGTCCTGGAGGGCGAGGATCTGCACGAGCAGATCCAGCACTTCATGGACGACACGATCGACGCCTACGTCGCCGCGGAGACCGCCGAGGGCTTCGCAGAGGAGTGGGACCTGGACCGGCTGTGGGGCGCCTTCAAGCAGCTCTACCCGGTGAAGATCACCGTCGAGGAGCTGGAGGAGACGGCCGGCGACCGCGCCGGGCTGACCGCCGACTTCATCGCCGAGTCCATCAAGGACGACATCCACGAGCAGTACGAGGCGCGCGAGACGCAGCTCGGCTCCGAGATCATGCGTGAGCTGGAGCGCCGGGTCGTGCTGTCGGTCCTGGACCGCAAGTGGCGCGAGCACCTCTACGAGATGGACTACCTCCAGGAGGGCATCGGCCTGCGCGCGATGGCGCAGAAGGACCCGCTGGTCGAGTACCAGCGCGAGGGCTTCGACATGTTCACCGCCATGATGGACGGCATCAAGGAGGAGTCCGTCGGCTACCTGTTCAACCTGGAGGTCCAGGTCGAGCAGCAGGTCGAGGAGGTCCCCGTCGTCGAGGACGCCAAGCCGACCCTGGAGAAGCAGGACGCGGTGCCCGCGCAGGCCGGGTCCCGTCCCGAGATCCGGGCCAAGGGGCTGGAGGCGCCGCAGCGGCGCAACCTGCACTTCACGGCGCCGACCGTGGACGGCGAGGGCGGCACCATCGAGGGCGACTTCAGCGAGGAGGACGGCGAGCCGGTGCGTTCGGCCGCCGACGGCCTCACCCGCGCGGAGCGCCGCAAGCAGGCCAAGGCCGGGCGGCGCCGCAAGAAGTGACGGTGCGCCAAGCGTCGTGACGGACCGGACGGCACGCCGGACGTACCGAGCGAATTGAGCGGATCGAAGGGCCGGGTCACCTGCGGGTGCCCGGCCCTTCGGCGTGCGGTGGGGCGGCGCCCGGCCGGTCGTGGTCAGTCGTCGTCGGGGTTCCGTTCGGTGCGGGTGCCGCCGAGCTCGATCGCCGTGCAGCGCCAGCGGTGGTCCCGGCCCAGTTCCAGGCGGAAGGCCATGGCGCGCAGGCGATCGCCGGTGCCGACGCGGGCGAAGGCCTCGATGGCGCCGGGGCGGGGCTGGCAGTAGCCGATGTCGCGGACGACGGGACGGGGGCCGCGCACGCGCAGGGGGCCGTGTTCGGCGAGGCGGACCAGATCGTCGTAAGCGCGGCCGGCGGTGTGGCGGAGCATGGCGTGGACCGGGCGCTGGCCGCTGAGGACCAGGAGCAGGCGGTCGGCGAAGAGGTCGGTCGGGCGCGGTTGCGGGACGGCGGCGGGCTGCCTGGCGGCAGGCGCCGTACGGGACGGGCCGGCGCCGCCCTGGGCGCGGGACGGGCCGCCGCCGGGGCGGCGGGTGTCGCGGCGGGTCGGGGGTCGGGAGGCGGAGTGGCGCTGGGCGGTCCTGGTCATGACCTTGTGCATGGGAGTCCCCGTTTCGCTGGGCCCGGACCACGGTGCGTACCGGGCGGTAACTTGCTGACGGGGATCTTGTACGGGGCCGGGTTCGCGGGCGGCAAGCCGGTGCGGGCGGCGGGCGGCGGCCCGGGAAGTTCACTTATCCGGGTGATCGGCGGGGGGTGGAGGCCCGTGGGTGCGGGGGTGACCCGGGTGAATGCGCGGCGCGGGGTGGACGCCCGGCGGGGCGTGGGGAGGGGCTCGAAAGGGGACCCCTCGCACGTATCCTGAAGGCCCTCCACGCGGGCTTGCGGAGCCCCTCCGACCACGAAAGCGGCCAGCCATGCGCGTCTATGTCCCTCTGACCCTGCCCGGTCTCGCCGAGGCGCACAGGACGGGTCAGGTGGGGGCCGGGCCGCTCGTCGCGTACGCGGTCACGCCCGCGTTGCGCGCGTGGTACCTCTCCGACGACATCGAGGAGCTGGAGTACGCGGCGCTGAGCCGGGCCGCGCTGGCGTCGCTGCGGCTGCTCGCGGCGGACCCCGAGGCGCCCCGGCGGCGGGTCGTGGTCGCCGTCGACGTCCCCGACGGCCAGGCGAGCGCCGCCGCCGGGCGGGGGCCCGACCCGGCGGCGCCGGGGGAGGTGCGGGCCGCGGGTGCCGTACCGCTGGCCACGGTGGCGTCGGTGCACGTCGACTCGGCGGACGCGGAGCAGGACGTGGCCGCCGCCGCGCGGGCCCTGCGGGCGGCGGACGAGGGGGACGACGACGCGCGGTTCGTCGTGGACGGGGCCGAGGACCACGAGCTGCTGTGGTACGCGACGCAGGAGATCCCGAACCTGGTGGGGCCGGTGGAGTGACCCGCGTTCAGCCGCGTCGCCCGCGCTGATCCGGGCGAGGCCGCGCCGACCATGCTGACCTGGGTGAGCCCGCGCCGCCCGCGCCGCCCGTGCCGCCCGGGTCGATTTGGGCGAGGCCGCGCCGACCATGCTGACCTGGGTGAGCCCGCGCCGCCCGTGCCGCCCGGGTCGATTTGGGCGAGGCCGCGCCGACCATGCTGACCTGGGTGAGCCCGCGTCGCCCGCGCCGCCCGCGTCGCCCGTGCTGGTCTGTGTGAGCGTGCGCCGCCCGCGCGCCGACCTGCGCCGCCCGCGCCGACCTGTGCCGACCTGCGCCGCCCGCGCCGACCTGTGCCGGCCCGCGCCGTCCGCGCGGAGCTGAGCCGGCCCGTGCTGACGCGGTTCTCTTGATTGTCAGAGCGGGCGGGTAACGTTTTCGGGCATGGGGACGCAGGAATCCGCGCACATCGTCTGGGACTGGAACGGCACGCTCTTCCACGACAACGACGCGATCATCGGGGCGACGAACGCGGCCTTCGCCGAACTGGGGCTGGAACCGATCACGCTGGAGCGCTACCGGGCGCTGTACTGCGTGCCGGTGCCGAAGTTCTACGAGCGGCTGATGGGGCGGCTGCCCACCGAGGCCGAGTGGCTGGTGATGGACGAGACCTTCCACCGGTACTACACCGAGCACCGGGTGCGGTGCGGGCTGACCGAGGGGGCCGAGCAGCTGCTGACGCGCTGGGTGGCCGGCGGGCGCAGCCAGTCGATCCTGAGCATGTACGGGCACGACGACCTGGTGCCGCTGGTGCGGGGCTTCGGGATCGAGGCGCACTTCATACGGGTCGACGGGCGGACCGGCCCGTCCGGGGGCAGCAAGGCCGAGCACATGGTGCGGCACCTGGCCGCGCTGGCCGGGGTGGACCCGTCCCGCACGGTGGTGATCGGGGACGCCGCGGACGACGCGCTCGCCGCCCGGCACGTCGGGGCGAAGGCCGTGCTCTACACCGGGGGCTCGCACGGGCGGCCCAGCCTGGAGGGGGCGGGCGCGCCGGTGGTGGACTCGCTGGCGGAGGCCGTGGCCCTGGCGGAGGAGATGGCTGCCTGAGCGCCGCGCCCGCCGGCGCGGCGCCTCGGACGACGCCGCGCCGCCTCGGGAGGACGTGGATCAGGCCGTCGGCGCCTTGGCGCGCAGCACGTTCAGGAACTCGCGCATCCAGGCGGGATGGTCCGGCCAGGCGCGGGACGACACCAGGGTGCCGTCGACGACCGCCTCGGCGTCCCGGAAGGTGGCGCCGGCCGCCTGCATGTCGAGCTCCAGCGCGGGGTACGCGGTGACGCGGCGGCCGCGCAGGCCGTCGATCGCGGCGGTGAGGAGGGGGCCGTGGCAGATCTGGGCCACGGGCTTGTCGGCATCGAAGAAGGACTTGAGGATCTTGCGGAGTTCTGGGTCGTTGCGGAGATACTCCGGGGCGCGGCCGCCGGGGACGACGACGGCGGCGTACTGGCCGGGGTCGACTTCCGAGAAGGAGAGATCGGCGGGCCAGGTGTAGCCGGGTTTCTCGGTGTAGGTGTCGAAGCCGGGTTCGAAGTCGTGGACCACGAACCGGAGCTTCTTGCGGGTGGGGGCGGCGATGTGGACCTCGTAGCCCTCTTCGAGGAGGCGCTGGTAGGGGTAGAGGACTTCGAGGGACTCTGCCGCGTCGCCCGTGAGGATGAGGATCTTGGCGGTCATGGGGGTCGCTCCCCTGTGAGATGGCGTCGTGAGTGCGTCGGTTCCACAGCCAACGTGCCTCGGTGGTGCGCGCTTGCCTAGGGGACGCGCCGATTTTCGGGCAGGGCGGCGCATGGCACGGACACCGGGTGGAGCACCCTGTGCAGACTGTCAAAGTTCCGCCCCCGGTTTTGTACACATACGGCTCATGACGAGCCCCGGGTGAGGAGCGATAGCCTTGTGGCGTGATCAGCGCGATAGTTCGCGGGGACCTTCGTGTCCCTGCCCCGCGCCCGGAGAGCGTGGAAGACATCCGTGTCCGGGCGGCAGTCGCTGGTCCTCGCGGGCGGGACGGAGCTGTCGAGGGCTCCGCGGTGCCGCGCACATCCCGGGAGCGGACGCCGCCGAGAGCCGCATCCCTTGCCCCGGGCGTGTGGGAAATGGCTGATAACGCCCCGCTCGTCTCACCCTGCGGCCTAGCGTCGGAGCAGACCGGACACCCGGCGTCACGACGTCGCGTCGGATGGCCGGAAACCGTACTTCCTTCTACGTCACGCAAGGGCGCGCGACAGGAGCCAGAGGACAATGCAGACCAAGCTGGACGAAGCCAAGGCCGAGCTGCTCGATCGGGCCGCCCGGGTAGCTGAGAACAGCCCGGTCGGGGGGCACCTACCGACTGGGACGACGGAGCACGGCACCCTGGACCGGGACGCCGTACTCGCGTTCCTCCAGCGCTACTACCTGCACACCGCCCCCGAGGACCTCACCGACCGTGACCCGGTCGACGTCTTCGGAGCCGCTCACTCCCACTACCGACTGGCCGAGAACCGCCCTCAGGGCACGGCGAACGTCCGGGTGCACACCCCGACGGTCGAGGAGAACGGCTGGACGTGCAGCCACTCCGTCGTCGAGGTCGTCACCGACGACATGCCGTTCCTGGTGGACTCGGTCACCAACGAGCTGACCCGGCAGGGCCGGGGCATCCACGTCGTCATCCACCCGCAGGTGGTGGTGCGCCGCGACGTCACCGGCAAGCTGATCGAGGTGCTCACCACCCGGCCCACCGGTGACCTCCCGCACGACGCGCACGTCGAGTCCTGGATCCACGTCGAGATCGACCGGGAGACCGACCGCTCGGACCTCAAGCAGATCACCGCCGACCTGCTGCGCGTCCTGTCCGACGTCCGCGAGGCCGTCGAGGACTGGGGCAAGATGCGGGACGCGGCGCTGCGGATCGCCGAGGGGCTGCCGCAGGAGCCCGTCGCGGGCGACCTGCCGCGACAGGAGATCGAGGAGGCCCGCGAGCTGCTGCGCTGGCTGGCCGACGACCACTTCACGTTCCTCGGCTACCGCGAGTACGAGCTGCGCGACGACGACTCCCTCGCCGCCGTGGCCGGCACCGGCCTCGGCATACTGCGCGCGGACCCGCACCACGAGACCGGCGAGAGCCACCCGGTCAGCCCGTCCTTCGAGCGGCTGCCCGCCGACGCCCGTGCCAAGGCGCGCGAGCACAAGCTGCTCGTGCTGACCAAGGCGAACAGCCGGGCGACCGTGCACCGGCCGTCGTACCTGGACTACATCGGCGTCAAGAAGTTCGACGGGCAGGGCAACGTCGTGGGGGAGCGGCGCTTCCTGGGCCTGTTCTCCTCGGCCGCCTACACCGAGTCCGTGCGCCGGGTCCCCGTCATCCGCCGCAAGGTCGACGAGGTGCTGAGCCGCGCCGGGTTCTCGCCCCACAGCCACGACGGGCGCGATCTGCTGCAGATCCTGGAGACGTACCCGCGCGACGAGCTGTTCCAGACCCCGGTCGACGAGCTCCAGTCCATCGTCACCTCCGTGCTCTACCTCCAGGAGCGGCGCCGGCTGCGGCTCTACCTGCGCCAGGACGAGTACGGCCGCTACTACTCGGCCCTCGTGTACCTCCCCCGGGACCGCTACACCACCGGCGTCCGGCTGAGGATCATCGAGATCCTGAAGGAGGAACTCGCCGGCATCAGCGTCGACTTCACCGCCTGGAACACCGAGTCGATCCTGTCCCGGCTGCACTTCGTGGTGCGGGTCCCGCAGGGCACCGAGCTGCCGCAGCTGTCCGACACCGACAGGGAGCGCATCGAGGCCCGGCTGGTCGAGGCGGTCCGCTCCTGGCTGGACGGGTTCGCCGAGGCGCTCAACGCCGAGGTCGGCGAGGAGCGCGCCGCCGAGATGCTGCGCAGCTACCACAACGCCTTCCCCGAGGGCTACAAGGCCGACCACACCCCGCGCGCGGCCGTCGCCGACCTGGGCCACCTGGAGCGGCTCGACCGGGACAACGACTTCGCGCTCAGCCTGTACGAGCCGGTGGGCGCCGGCCCGGACGAGCGCCGCTTCAAGATCTACCGCAAGGGCGAGGCCGTCTCCCTGTCCCGCGTGCTGCCGGTGCTCAACCGGCTCGGCGTCGAGGTGATGGACGAACGGCCGTACGAGCTGCGCTGCGCCGACCGCAGCGTCGCCTGGATCTACGACTTCGGCCTGCGCATGCCCAAGGCGCAGAACGGCGGCGACTACTTCGGCGACGACGCCCGTGAGCGGTTCCAGGAGGCGTTCGCGGCCAGCTGGACCGGCAAGGCGGAGAACGACGGGTTCAACGCCCTCGTGCTGAGCGCCGGGCTGACCTGGCGGCAGGCGATGGTGCTGCGGGCGTACGCGAAGTACCTGCGCCAGGCGGGGTCGACCTTCAGCCAGGACTACATGGAGGACACCCTCCGCAACAACGTCCACACCACCCGGCTGCTCGTCTCCCTGTTCGAGGCGCGGATGTCGCCGGACCGGCAGCGCGCCGGACGCGAGATCGTGGACGCCCTGCTGGAGGAGCTGGACGCCGCCCTCGACCAGGTCGCGAGCCTGGACGAGGACCGGATCCTGCGGTCCTTCCTCACCGTGATCAAGGCGACCCTGCGGACGAACTTCTTCCAGGAGGCGCGGGGCGGCCGGCCGCACGAGTACGTGTCGATGAAGTTCGACCCGCAGGTGATCCCGGACCTGCCCGCGCCGCGCCCGGCGTTCGAGATCTGGGTGTACTCGCCGCGGGTCGAGGGCGTGCACCTGCGCTTCGGCAAGGTCGCGCGCGGCGGCCTGCGCTGGTCGGACCGGCGGGAGGACTTCCGCACGGAGATCCTCGGCCTGGTCAAGGCGCAGATGGTGAAGAACACCGTCATCGTGCCGGTCGGCGCCAAGGGCGGCTTCGTCGCCAAGCAGCTGCCGGACCCGAGCGTGGACCGCGACGCGTGGATGGCGGAGGGCATCGCCAGCTACCGGACGTTCATCTCGGCACTGCTCGACATCACCGACAACATGGTGGCCGGCGAGGTCGTCCCGCCCGCCGACGTCGTCCGGCACGACGAGGACGACACGTACCTCGTGGTCGCCGCCGACAAGGGCACCGCCACCTTCTCCGACATCGCCAACGAGGTCGCCGAGCAGTACAACTTCTGGCTCGGCGACGCCTTCGCCTCCGGCGGCAGCGCGGGCTACGACCACAAGGGCATGGGCATCACCGCGCGGGGCGCCTGGGAGTCCGTGAAGCGGCACTTCCGCGAGCTGGGCGTGGACACGCAGACCGAGGACTTCACGGTCGTCGGCATCGGTGACATGTCGGGTGACGTGTTCGGCAACGGCATGCTGCTCAGCGAGCACATCCGCCTGGTCGCCGCCTTCGACCACCGGCACATCTTCATCGACCCGGACCCGGACGCGGCCACCTCCTACGCCGAGCGCCGCCGCCTGTTCGAGCTGTCCCGCTCGTCCTGGGAGGACTACGACACCAGCCTGCTGTCGGCGGGCGGCGGCGTCTACCCCCGCACCGCCAAGGCCATCCCGGTCAACGCGCGCGTCCGCGCCGCCCTCGGCATCGAGGACAAGGTCACCAAGCTGACCCCGGCCGATCTGATGCGGGCCGTCCTCAAGGCGCCGGTCGACCTGCTGTGGAACGGCGGCATCGGCACGTACGTCAAGTCCTCCACCGAATCCCACGCGGACGTCGGCGACAAGGCCAACGACGCCATCCGCGTCGACGGCAGGGACCTGCGGGTCAAGGTCGTCGGCGAGGGCGGCAACCTGGGCCTGACCCAGCTGGGCCGGATCGAGTTCGTGCTGCACGGCGGCCGGATCAACACCGACGCCATCGACAACAGCGCGGGCGTGGACACCTCCGACCACGAGGTGAACATCAAGATCCTGCTCAACGGCCTGGTCGGCGAGGGCGACATGACCGTCAAGCAGCGCAACCGGCTGCTCGCCGAGATGACCGACGAGGTCGGCCGCCTGGTACTGCGCAACAACTACGCGCAGAACACGGCCATCGCCAACGCCCTCGCCCAGTCCAAGGACATGCTCCACGCCCAGCAGCGCTTCATGCGCCACCTCGCCCGCGAGGGCCACCTGGACCGGGCGCTGGAGTTCCTGCCGACCGACCGCCAGATCCGCGAGCGGCTGGCCCAGAGCCAGGGCCTGACCGGCCCGGAGACGGCCGTGCTGCTGGCATACACGAAGATCACGGTCGCCGAGGAACTGCTGCGCACCTCGCTGCCGGACGACGCGTACCTGCGCGGTCTGCTGCACGCGTACTTCCCGACGGCGCTGCGCGAGCGGTTCCCCGAGCACATCGACAGCCACCCGCTGCGCCGCGAGATCACCACCACCGTGCTGGTCAACGACACGGTCAACACGGGCGGTACGACGTATCTGCACCGGCTGCGCGAGGAGACCGGCGCCTCGCTGGAGGAGATCGTCCGGGCGCAGACCGCGGCCCGCGCGATCTTCCGCCAGGCGCCGGTGTGGGACGGGGTGGAGGCCCTCGACAACAAGGTCGAGGCCGCCGTGCAGACCCGCATCCGCCTGCACTCGCGCCGGCTCGTCGAGCGCGGCACGCGCTGGCTGCTCAACAACCGCCCGCAGCCGCTGCAACTCGCCGAGACCGTCGACTTCTTCGCCGAGCGCGTCGAACAGGTCTGGGCGCAGCTGCCCAAGCTGCTGCGCGGCGCGAACCTGGAGTGGTGGCAGAGGATCTACGACGAGCTGACCGCGGCGGGCGTGCCGGACGAACTGGCCACCCCGGTGGCCGGCTTCTCCTCCGCCTTCCCGACGCTCGACATCGTCTCGGTGGCCGACCGCACGGGCAAGGAGCCGCTGGACGTCGCCGAGGTCTACTACGACCTCGCCGACCGGCTCACCATCACCCAGCTGATGGACCGCATCAGCGACCTGCCCCGCAGCGACCGCTGGCAGTCGATGGCCCGCGCCGCGATCCGCGAGGACCTGTACGCCGCCCACGCGGCCGTCACGGCGGACGTCCTGGCGGTGGGCAACGGCTCGGCGACGCCGGAGCAGCGGTTCAAGAGCTGGGAGCAGCGGAACGCGGCGCTCCTCGGGCGGGCGCGCACCACGCTGGAGGAGATCCAGGGCTCCGACTCGTTCGACCTGGCGAACCTGTCGGTGGCCATGCGGACGATGCGGACCCTGCTGCGTTCGCACTCGTAGCCCCCCGAACGGCGATGAGGGCGCCCCGGGCCGGGAACGGCTCGGGGCGCCCTCGTGCGGGCGCGGGCGGGTCAGGACGGCCGGGGCGCCTCGGCGGCGGCCGCCGCGGGCTGGGGCTTCGGTGCGGGCTTGGGCTTGGGCTTCGCCTTGTTGTCCCCGGTGAAGGCCTCGTACTCCTTCATGACCTGCTCGGTGGGCCCGTCCATGCGCAGCTCGCCGCGTTCCAGCCACAGCACCCGCTCGCAGGTGTCGCGGATGGACTTGTTGTTGTGGCTGACCAGGAAGACCGTGCCGGCGTGCTTGCGCAGCTCGCGGATGCGGGCCTCGGAGCGCTTCTGGAAGGAGCGGTCGCCGGTGGCGAGGGCCTCGTCGATGAGCAGGACGTCGTGGTCCTTGGCGGCGGCGATGGAGAACCGCAGGCGGGCGGCCATGCCGGAGGAGTACGTCCGCATGGGCAGCGTGATGAAGTCGCCCTTGTCGTTGATGCCGGAGAAGTCCACGATCTCCTGGTAGCGCTCCTTGACCTGCTCGCGGCTCATGCCCATGGCGAGACCGCCGAGGTGGACGTTGCGCTCGCCGGTCAGGTCGTTCATCAGGGCGGCGTTGACGCCGAGCAGGGAGGGCTGGCCGTGGGTGTAGATCCGGCCGTTCTCCACGGGGAGCAGGCCGGCGATGGCCTTGAGCAGGGTGGACTTGCCGGAGCCGTTGGTGCCGATCAGGCCGATGGCCTCGCCCTTGTACGCGACGAAGGAGACGTCCCGCACGGCGTGCACCCGGCGGACGCCGGCCGCCTTCTCGGCCTGTCCCCGGCGCAGGATGCGGCTGAGCGCGGCGGTGGCGGAGCCGCGGCCGGCGCCGGTGCCGTTGACGCGGTAGACGATGTCGACGTGGTCGGCGATGACGGTGGGGGTCGGGTCGGGAGCGGTCCCGTTGGGGGTGTCAGCCACGGCCGTACGTCTCCTCAGCCTTCCAGAAGTAGATGAAGCCGCCGATGCCGGCGAGCAGGGCCCAGCCCGTGGCGAGCATCCAGACGTGGTCGGGCAGCTGGCTCGCGCGGAAGCTGTCGATCAGCGCGAAGCGCATCAGGTCGATGTAGACGGCGGCGGGGTTGGCCTGGAGTACGGGGCCGACCCAGCCCGGCAGGTCGTCGTGCCGGCTGATCAGGTGGTCGATGCTCCACATCACGCCGGAGACGTACATCCAGGTGCGCAGCACGAACGGCATGAGCTGGGCGATGTCCGGGGTCCTGGCGCCCAGCCGGGCCATGATCATGGACACGCCCGCGTTGAACGTGAACTGGAGCACCAGGGCCGGGATCGCCAGCACCCAGGACGCGGCGACCGGGATGCCGAAGACGAGCAGGATGACGACCAGGGCGGCCATCGAGAACAGCAGCTGCTGGAGCTGCTGGAGGCAGAACGAGATCGGCAGGGCCGCGCGCGGGAAGTGCAGGGCGCGGACCAGGCCGAGGTTGCCGGAGATGGCGCGGGTGCCGGCCAGGATCGAACTCTGCGTGAAGGTCCAGATGAACACGCCCGTGACCAGGAACGGGACGTAGTCCGGCACGCCGTCCTTGGTCTGCAGCAGCACGCCGAAGATCAGGTAGTAGACGGCCGCGTTCAGCAGCGGGGTCATCACCTGCCAGACCTGGCCCAGCTTCGCCTGGCTGTACTGGGCGGTGAGCTTGGCGGTCGAGAAGGCCGCGATGAAGTGGCGGCGGGCCCACAGCTGACGGACGTACCGGGGCAGGGAGGGGCGGGCGCCGCTGACGGTGAGGCCGTGGCGGGCGGCGAGGGCCGCGAGGTCGTCGCCGGCCGGGGCCGTGGCGCGGGCCGTCGTCGGGGGCGGTGTGTCGAGGACCTGGCTCACATCCGCTGCTTTCGCTCGGAGGGTGGGGGCGCGCGTGCGGTCGTCCGGTGTTTTCCCACGCGTCTCCGCGCGTTCTCCTGCGTCGGGACGGGACCGTATCGTCGCAACGTGAGCGTAGGCCTTTCCCACGTCGGAACGCAACCGTTTCGTCGTGACGCCCTATGCTGGTCCGCATGACGACGAACGCCGACCGGCCCGAGCCGCGACCGCGCCGCCGGGCCCCCGCGGGGGCGGCGGTGCTGCGGGCGGACGTCACGGAGGCCATCCGGGCGGCCGTCTTCGAGGAGCTCGCGGCCGTCGGCTACGCGCGGATGTCGATCGAGGGCATCGCCCGCCGGGCCGGGGTCGGCAAGACCGCGGTGTACCGGCGCTGGCGCTCCAAGCTGCACCTGGTGCTGGACGTCGTGTCGGCGATCGCCGTGCAGGGCCTGCCGGCGCCGGACACCGGCTCCCTGGAGTCGGACCTGCGGCTGCTGTACGAGGCGACGTCCCGGGCGCTGCGCCACCCCGTGGCCTCGCAGATCATCCCCGACCTCCAGGCGGAGGCGGCCCGCAACCCCGAGATCGCCGAGGCACTGCAGAAGGCGCTGCGCGAGGGGCAGGAGGGTGTCGCCAGCAGGATCGTGGCCGCGGCGGAACAGCGCGGCGAGATCGGCCCGGACCACGACCGGGACCTCGCCCTCGACCTCGTCTCGGGCCCCCTGTACTGGCGGTCGGTGGTGATCCGCAGCCCGAGACTGCCCAAGGGCTATCTGGCGTCCCTGGCGAGGTCGACGGCGGCGGCACTCAAGGCGTTGTGAGGCGTCGCGGGGCGCTGTGGGGTGCTCCGGCGGGCGTGCCGGGAGCGTGCCGGATGCTCCGGCGGGGCGTGCCGGGAGCGGGCCCCGTGCTGCGGTGGGGCCTGCCGGGTCCGCGCCGTCGGTGGCCCGGAGGATCCCGCCGGACTTTGTCGGCGGTTCCCTGCCGACGGGGCCCCGGGAGCCCGCATGGCCCCCGTCGGCCGCCCTGCCCCGGTCGTGCCGTGAGCCCGCTCGGCCGCCCCTGCCGGGTTTGTTCTGCCCTGGTCGTGCCGTGAGCCCGCCTGGCCATCCCTGCTGGGCGTCTGGCCCTGGTCGTGCCGTGCGTTCGCCCGGCCGCTCCATGCGTTCGCCCGGCCGCCCTCGCCGGGCGTCCGGCGCCGGCCGCCCCGTGAACTCGCCCGGCCCTCGCCGGCGCCCCAGGTCTCAGCGCTGCCGGGCCGTGGCGCTCTCCGCCTCGGTCCGGGCCGCCGTGTCGAGGGCCGTCGTGAGCTGGTCGAGGCGGGCCCGCAGCTCGCGGATCTCCTCGACGTCGAACCCGGTGGCCGCCGCGATCCGGCGCGGCACCTGAAGTGCCCGCTCGCGCAGCGCGTCCCCCTCGCCGGTCAGCCGCACCTCCACCGAACGCTCGTCGCGCGCGCTGCGCTCCCGGCGGACCAGACCGCCCGCCTCCAGGCGCTTGAGCAGCGGCGACAGGGTGCCGGAGTCCAGGCGCAGGTGCTCGCCCAGCTTCTTCACCGGCAGGTCGCCGTGCTCCCACAGCACAAGCATCACCAGGTACTGCGGGTAGGTGAGCCCCAGGTCCTTGAGGATCACGCGGTAGACCCCGCCGAAAGCGCGCGAGGCCGCGTTCAGGGAGAAGCAGATCTGCTGGTCGAGGCGGAGCCAGTCGGCCGTGGGCGTGGTGGTCATGGGTCCAGGGTAGCGCTCGCCCGGACAATTCAATTGCAGACAACTGAATTGTGTGCTCTACTCAGGTTCGTCAGGCCGGCCGGACGGGCCGCCGCTGCACGACGTGAGAGGGATGATTTCTCCATGGACGCGCTGTACACCGCCGTCGCCACCGCCACCCACGGCCGCGAGGGCCGTGCCGTCTCCTCCGACGGCAGGCTCGACCTCCAGCTCGCCATCCCGGCGGAGATGGGCGGCGGCGGCGAGGGCACCAACCCCGAGCAGCTCTTCGCCGCCGGGTACTCCGCCTGTTTCGCCAGCGCCCTCGGCCTGGTCGGCCGACAGGCCAAGGTCGACGTGAGCGAGGCCGCCGTCACCGCCGAGGTCGGCATCGGCAAGCAGGGCGAGGGCTTCGCGCTGGCCGTCACCCTCCGCGTCGAGCTGCCCGACACCGTGGACGAGGCGACCGGCCGCAAGCTCGTCGAGCAGGCCCACCAGGTCTGCCCGTACTCCAACGCCACCCGCGGCAACATCCCGGTCGAGCTGGTCATCGAGTAAGCGGCCGCACAGCCGCAGCGCGCGGAACGCCGTGTAGGCGCCCGCCCGCAGCAGCCACGGCCGCACGCCCGGCGGCCGGTGCCCGGCGGGCCGGTAGTGCCGGTAGAGCGCGCCCGCGTGCCGGAAGAAGGTGCGCCGCCGATGCGCGGGCAGTCGCCGCGCGTCCGCCGCCACGGCCGCCACCACGGCGAACAGCTGGTCGAACAGGGCCCGCGACCGTGCCCCGGACACCCGCTCGGCCCCGGCCTGGAACAGCACCAGCTCGACCTGGTCCAGCAGGTCGAGCTGGTGCTCACCCGGGACGGCGAGCGGACTGCCCGGCCCGCGCACCAGATGCCGTACGGCCGCACACGGCACCACCGCGACCCGCTCCGCCAGCACCGTGACCACCCCGCCCCATCCGAGGTCGGTGAAGTGGCCGTAGGGAAATCCCAGTTGGTGCACCGCCAGGAAGCCGCGCCGGTAGGCGGCGCTCCACACGGGCCGGTCCACCACCGTCAGCCACGGGGCCACGTCGGGGTGGAAAGGTCCCGCGGGGGCCGGCGGAGCGGGGACCGGCCGGGCGCCCGGCCGGTCCCGTGCCGCCCGCGCCGGCACCCGTTCGTGCCCGAAGTGCAGCACGTCCACCGGCCCCGTCTCGCGCAGCCGGGCGTCCAGCGCCGCCAGCGCCCCCGGCAGGAGCTCGTCGTCACCGTCGAGGAACAGCAGATAGGCGCCGCGGGCCGCCCGCAACCCGGTCGTACGGGCCGCGCTCAGCCCCGCCGAGGGCGGTGAGTAGGCCGGCGTCACCCGGCGGTCCCGCGCGGCGTACCCGGCGGTGATGCCGGCCGCCGGAGCCTCCGGCTCGTCGCACACCGTGATCAGCTCGAAGTCGCCGAAGGACTGGGCCAGGACCGACTCCAGCGCCCGGGCCAGCCGGCCCTCGACTCCGTGCGAGGGAACGATGATGCTGAACCGGGGCATGTCGCTCATTCCGTTCTCGCCGTCCTTGCTCGGCGGGAGGCGCGCGCCTCAAGCCGAGGAGCCCCCGCCCCGCGACCCGCCGCGACCCGCCGCGGCCCGGACGCGGAACGGCCGGGCCGTCCGGAAGGCCGCCAGGTGGGCGGCCGCGTCGGGGTGGGCCGCGACGAGCTGCGGGGCATGCGGACTCCTGGTAGGTGAAACGGCGGCCAGTGGCTTTCGGTGACGGTGAAGTGACCGAAAGGTTGCGGAATGGTGGCTGCCGAGGGGTTCGCCCGTGATGCGGCGGCCGACGGCGCCGGCCGCCGCTCCTCCGGCGGCACGACCGGCGCCGGCTCCGCCGGAGCCCGGCCGAGCACGTGGCCCACCCGCGCTCGGCGGCGCGCCCGCCGTGGTACGGGCAGGAGCGCGCCCGGAACGCGGCCCGCGGCTGCGCCGAGCGCGAGCCGCGCCAGGGGCCGGTGGTGAGGATGCCGATCAGCTCGTCCTCGCTGCGCGCCACCGCCGCCGGCGGGAAGGAGCGCAGGCCGCGGACGGGCACGCCGGTCCAGTCGGTGCGGGCGTGGCCGTGGACCGGCGGGTCCGGCTCCCCGGTCTCCGTCAGCCGGCCGGCGAGCGCGCGCAGCGCGTGCGGGGTGAGGGTGCCGACGCCGTCGAGGAAGAGGACGTAGTCGCCGACGGCCCGCTCCAGGCCGGCGTTGCGGGCGGAGCCGGCCCCCCGGTTCCCGGGGAGGGGACGGGGCCGGATACGCGGGTCGCGGGGAGGGGACGGGGCCGGACACGCGGGTCGCGGGCCGCGAACTCGCCGGTGATCGCGCCGCAGGCGTCCGGCGAGCGGCCGCCGGCCGCGATCAGTTCCCGACCGGGGTACGACCGGCCGAGCACCGATTCCAGGCACGCGTGCAGGTACGCCTGCACCTGGTACGCGGGGACGACGACACTGAACCTGGGCAGGGGGCATCCATGGGCCGGCGGGTCTGCGCGGGCGTTCTGCCCGGGAACGGCCGATGGAGTGAACGGGTTACGGCCGGTACGGCAGGCGGGGGACCGGGCCGCGCGGACCGCGGGGCGGGCCGTTGCCCGGCCCGCCCCGACGTCGTCGTCCTGGGTTGTCCTGGCCGCTACTTCACCGCGCCCGCCATCACGCCGGACACGAACTGCCGCTGGAAGGCGAAGAAGACGGCGAGCGGGATCACCATCGAGACGAACGCGCCGGGCGCCAGCACGTCGATGTTGTTCCCGAACTGCCGCACCTGCGTCTGCAGCGCCACCGTGATCGGCTGGCTGTCCGAGTCGGTGAACACCAGCGCGACCAGCATGTCGTTCCACACCCACAGGAACTGGAAGATGCCCAGGCTCGCGATCGCCGGCCCGCCGAGCGGCATCACCACCCGTGCGAACAGCCGCAGTTCACCGGCGCCGTCCAGCCGTGCCGCCTCCAGCAGCTCGCGCGGGATCTCCGCGAAGAAGTTGCGCAGCAGGAACACCGCGAACGGCAGACCGAAGCCGACGTGGAACAGGATCACGCCGAGCATCGAGCCGAACAGCCCGATGCCGCCGAAGAGTTCGGCGATCGGGATCAGCGCCACCTGCACCGGCACCACCAGCAGGCCCACCACGCCCAGGAACCACCAGTCCCGGCCCGGGAACTCCATCCACGCGAAGGCGTATCCGGCGAGCGAGCCGACGACCACGACCAGCACGGTCGCCGGGACCGTGATCAGAGCCGTGTTCAGCAGGGAGTCGGTGATGTCGCCGTTGTCCAGCAGTTTCTCGTAGCTGGCGAAGGTCAGCTCGGCCGGCTCGGTGAACACCGTCCACCAGCCGCTCTCGTTCATGTCGGCCGGGGTGCGCAGCGAGGAGAGCAGCAGGCCGATCGTCGGCACCAGCCAGAACAGGCCCGCCACGATCAGCAGGACGCGGACCAGGCCGCCGCTGACGCCCGCCGCCAGGCGCGCGCCGAGGGACTCCCTGCCCCGCACGGACGGGCTGGTCATCGCCGCACCTCCCGCCTGAGCCTGCGGATGTTGAACCACATCACCGGGATCACCAGCAGCAGCAGGAACACCGCGATGGCGCTCGCGACGCCCGGCTGGTCCTCCGAGAAGCCCTTGCGGTACAGCTCCAGGGCGAGCACGTTCGCGTCGTCCTGGGAGGAGCCCGGGGCGATGATGAAGACCAGGTCGAAGATCTTCAGCACGTTGATCATCAGGGTGACGGTGACCACCGCCAGGACGGGCGCGAGCAGCGGCACGGTGACCCGCCGGAACACCTGCCACTCGGTGGCCCCGTCGACCCGCGCCGCCTCCAGCAGCTCGCGCGGCACCCCCGCCAGCCCGGCGGCGATCAGCACCATCGCGAACCCGGCCCACATCCAGATGTACGACCCGATGATGGCCGGC
The DNA here is from genome assembly GCF_042430725.1 of Streptomyces cinereospinus. Lineage (NCBI taxonomy): Bacteria > Bacillati > Actinomycetota > Actinomycetes > Kitasatosporales > Streptomycetaceae > Streptomyces > Streptomyces cinereospinus. The sequence continues at coordinate 36,438 of NZ_JBHMCY010000026.1, forward strand.
GTGACCAGCGACGGGCCGAGCCAGTCCAGCCCGTTGTACGGCTCCTCGAAGTTGTCGGCGGGCAGCCGCAGCAGGGCCCCGTCCGCGGCGGCCGGCAGGGCGAACGTGCCGTCGTCCGCGGCCGTGGCCGTGGCGACGACCTCGCCGTCCTTGACCGCCTCGATCCGCATGCCGGGATAGCCCAGCTCGGACGGGTCCGGGGCGCCGAGGGTGCCGACGCCCTCGCCGCGCGTGAAGTCCTGCCAGGTGGTGCCGGTGACCTTGGCCGGGTCGGGCTGCGCCGCCACGGCCCGCGCGGCGCCGTCGGGCATCTGGTCGGGGGCGACACCCACCAGGGGCAGGGCGACCGGCTCACCCAGGCGCACCGGCTCCTCGGTGACGAAGCCGCCCTCGTCCGCCGTCAGCGGCGACTCCCGGCCCGGGTGCGCCTTCGGGAACGCCGACGACTGGGCGAACGTGTCGTGCACGCCCACCCACACCGCGTTCGCCACGCCCTTGTCCGGGTCCTGGTCGTAGACGAGACGGAAGATGATGCCCGCCGCGAGCATCGAGATCGCCATCGGCATGAAGACGACCAGCTTGAACGCCGTGCCCCAGCGCACCCGTTCGGTCAGCACCGCGAAGACCAGCCCCAGCGCGGTCGCGACCGTGGGCGCGAACACCACCCAGATGACGTTGTTCTTCAGCGCCGTGCGGATGCCGTCGTCGGTGAACAGGGCCCGGTAGTTGTCGAATCCGGCGAAGCCCTCGCCGGACTGGTCGTAGAAGCTGCGGACGACGGAGTACCCGATCGGGTAGACCACGAGCGCGCCGAGCAGCACCAGGGCGGGCAGCAGGAACAGCGCCGCCACGGTCCCGCGGGTGCCGGTCACGCTCTTGCGACTTCGAGGAGGGGTCCCGTCCTTCCTGGGCGGGACCCCTGCCGTGGCTGCCGACGCCATGGCCGGCTCAGTCTCCGTACGCCGCGGCCGCGTCGGCCTCCAGCTGTTCCTGGGTGCCCTTGATGTCCTCGGGGTTCTTCAGGAAGTCCTGCAGCGCCTTCCACTCGCCCTTGCCGGGCGTGCCGCCGAAGGCCTGCGGGGCCTGGTCGGACATGTCGAAGCGGAAGTCGTCACCGGCCGCCACCAGCGCCTTGGCCATCTCCTGCTGCACCGCGTTCGGGTACGCCGACGGGTCCACGTTCTTGTTCGGCGACAGGTAGCCGCCGAGCTTTGCCTGGATGGTCGCCGCGTCCGGCGAGGCGAGGAAGGTGGCCAGGGCCTGTGCGGCCTCGGAGTCCTTGAGGATGACCGCCGCGTCACCGCCGGAGACGACCGGCTCGGTGTCGCCGACCTTGGGGAACGCGAACACCTTGGCGTCCGTGCCCACCTCGGCGTCCGTCTCCGCGATGTTCACCTGCACGAAGTCGCCCTCGAAGACCATGCCGGCCTTCGGCTGGTCGCCGCCGGTGAAGGTCTGCGTGACGGAGGCGGGGAACTCGGTCTGCAGCGCGCCGTCCGCGCCGCCCGCGACGTAGTCCGCCTCGCCCCAGATCTGCGCGAGGGTGGTGAGGGCCTCGGTGACGGACGGGTCGGTCCACTTGATCTCGTGCTTGGCCAACTGGTCGTACTTCTCCGGGCCCGCCTGCGAGAGGTAGACGTTCTCGAACCAGTCGGTCAGCGTCCAGCCGTCGGCGCCGCCGACCGAGAACGGGGTGACCCCGGAGTCGTAGACCGTCTGCGCGGTGGTGAGCAGGTCCTCCCAGGTCTTCGGCTCCGCCGCGCCCGCGTTCTCGAAGACCTGCGCGTTGTACCAGATCAGGGACTTGTTGGCGGCCTTGTAGTAGACCCCGTACTGCTTGCCGTCGACCTTGCCGAGGTCCTGCCAGCCCGGTGAGTAGTTCTTGCGGAGCTGCTCCTGGGCCCGCGGTCCGACCGGCTTGGCCCAGCCCTTCTGCACGGCCTGCTGGACGGCACCGACCTGGGGGAGCATCGCGATGTCCGGCGGCGCGCCGCCCGCGATCTTCGAGCCGAGGAAGTTGATGATCGGGTCCTGCGCGGGCACGAAGGTCACCTTGGCGCCGGTCCGCTTCTCGAACTCCTGGAGCACCTTCTTGAAGTTGGCCTGCTCCGGGCCGGTCCAGACGGCGGCGACCTCCAGGGTCTCGCCGTTCAGCTTGGGGAGCGTGACGGTGGTGGCGGTCTCCTGGGCACCGCCGCCGCCCTCGTTCGCGCCGTCGTCGTCGCCTCCGCAGGCGCTGAGTGAGAGCGCCAGCGCTCCCGCCAGTGCGGCCGCGGCGGCGCGGGCGGTCCTGCGTGTCCGGGTGCGGCTGGTGGTGATGCTGCTGTGCATTACGGCCCCGTTCTTCGTTCCTCGTCGAACGTTCGAGCGCTGTCCCGTGGGACTGGTCTACGCCGGGTCCGTGGGGTCGGCAAGAGCGCGAACCGCGCCAAAGCGGTGATCGTGACCGCGTCGTGACTGTTCAGCGGGCGGGCCGGGCCCCGGCCGCACGACCGGGGGCCGCCCTCACAGCAGCGACGGCACCTGCGGGGCGGACACCTCCCGGGCCGCCCGCTCCAGCGCGCTCGCCAGCAGGGCCAGGTCGGTGGGCCCGTTGCCCAGTTCGCGCACCGGGCGGCGGGCCGGCGGGTCGCCCATGCGGTGCCACTCCAGGGAGACGACGGTCGGCCGCAGCGTCGCCGTGCGCGGGATGCGGCCGGTGACGCGGCCGCCCTGGAACGGCGTGACCCGCCCGTCGGGACGGGCCAGACGGCCCCGGCCGGGCGCCGGTTCGTCGGGGCCGGGCGTGGGCGCGTCGAGGGCGACGCGCAGGGCGGCCCGCCGGGCGGGCTCGGACTCGGCGGTCCGGCCGCCCGAACCGGCGGCGGCCACCAGGTGCACGCCCAGCCGCTCACCGTCCCGGGCCACCGCCTCCAGGGCGCGCATCACGGACCCGGCCGCCGGCCGGCCCGCAGCACCCAGCGGGGGCGTGACCAGGGCGTCCAGGTCGTCGACGACCACGACCAGCCGGGGCAGCGGGGGCACCTCGTCCGTGGGGCGGCGGGCGGCCGGGCGCAGCCGCAGAGTGGTGCTGGGCGGAGTGTCCAGGTCGGCGGCACCCGTGCCCGGGCCGGCGGGGGGCGCCGAGCGCTGGCTGACCATACGGCCGGACACCGCGCGTCCGGTGTGCCACTCGGCGAAGTCCGAGCGGCCCAGCAGCTCGGCCCGGCGCTTCAGCTCGGCCGTCAGGGACTGCGCGAACTCCCGCATCCGCACCGGGTCGTTGGCGAGCAGGTGGGTGGTGACGTGCGGGATGTCCAGGCACAGGTGCAGACCGTCGCCGTGCCCGCTGCCCGGGCCCACGCTGTCCCGGCCGTCCATCAGCACCAGGCTCAGCCGGTCCGGCCGCTCGGCGGCGGCGAGCGAGGCGACGACCGCGCGCAGCAGTTCGCTCCGTCCGCTGCCGGGCGGTCCCTCGATCAGCAGATGCGGTCCCTCGGCGACCAGGTCCACGGCGACCGGGCCGCGCGGGCCGGCCCCGAGGACGGCGTGCGCCCGGCCGCCGAGCGCGTCGGTGTCGTCGGCGGCGTCGGCCCAGCGGGCCATGAGCGAGGCGGGCGTGGCCCGGGCGAGCCCGAGCTCGTCGAGGAGCCGCGCGGCCTGCGGCAGGGGGGCGCTGAGGCGCGCGTGCCGCGTGCCGGTGGCGGCCGCGTCGGTGCGCAGCGGCGCCAGGGCCCGGGCGAACCGCTCGGCCCAGGCGGGGGAGACGGCGTCCACCGTGCCGACGGTGCCGTGGCCGACCGGGGCGGCGGCCGCGGGACCGGCCGCGGTGCCCGCGCGGGCGACGCGCAGCAGGTGCAGGGCTGTCGCCACGTCGCCGCTGAGCAGGGCGACGGCTCCGCACTCGCGGAACACCGGGGCGGCGGCGCAGGCCGCCTCGTAGGTCTCGGTGACCGGGGAGGCGGGGGACGCCGGGGCGGTCTCGGCCAGGCAGACGACGTGGATGCCGGCCCGCGGGCCGTCCAGGGCGAGCCGTGCGACGGCCTCGCGGAGGGCGGCGCCCCCGGGGTCGCCGTCGACGACGAGGACGGTGCGGGGGCCGAGGAAGGACGCGGGGTGTCCGGGACCGGCGGACGGGTCGTCGGGGCGGGCCCAGGAGGGGCGGCGGGGCGCGGTGGACGAGGTGCGCTCCGGCGCCCCGGCCGCCCCGGGGTGTTCTCGGCCCGGCACCGCCGGGGTCGCGGGGACGGCCCGCGCGCCGGTGCCGTCCCGGTCCGCGAGGTGGTCGTCCAGGCGGCGCAGCAGCTCGTCGGTGCGGGCCGCCGCCTGCTCGCGGTCGTGCGCGAGCAGCAGGCGGCAGTCCTGGCCGTGGGCCGGGCGCAGGTGCGGGAGCCAGCCGAGCCAGGACCACTCGGCCGTGCGCTCCTCCAGGGAACGCCCCCGGTCCGTGCTGATCAGGACGATCTCCAGGGTGTCGGGCGAGTGCAGCGCGGCCAGCTGGGCCACGACCGCGCGGGCCAGCCCGGCCAGCCGCGGGCGCGGTCCGGCCAGGCCCAGCGCACCGGCCTCGCGCAGATCGGCGGTGACCGGCACGGCGGGCAGGAGTCCCGACCCGTCCGGCGTGGCCCGGTCGGCCGTGCCGAGCCGCACGGTGAGCGCCTCCGGGTGGTCCGGCCCGCGCTCCCACAGCCGGGGGCCGGGGCCGAGCGCGGTCAGCAGCAGCGCCGCCGGGTCCGGCCAGGTCTCGGGCGCGTCGGCGCGGACGGGCGGCACTGCCGCAGCACCGGCCGGCTCCTCGCCGTACCCCCCGGGCCCGGCCGTCTCCTGCCCGGTGCCGCGCCCGCCGGTCAGCCGCCGGGCCCACGCCGTGAGCCCGCCGCGCCGGCGCACCTCCTGCGGTACGTCGGTGCCGCGCGGCGGCGTGCCCTTGCGGCGGCCGGTGCCGTCGCCGTCGAGCGCCCGCCCGCCGTGCGTGCCGTCGCCTGAGGGCGCGGCGGGGCCGGGGCCCGGGTGCCGGCCCGCACCGGCACCGCGGCGCTCGACCGGGGGCGGTCCGCCCTGCCCGGGCACGCGGCCCGGCTCGGCGGGCGGGTGCCGGTCCTGATGAGCAGGGGGGCGCTGGTCGTGCCGAGAGGCGGTGGTGCCTATGCCGGGGTGCTGGTCGTGACGGGGGCCGCGACTGCCCGCCCCTGGGCGCTGCTCGTGACGTGAGGCGTGAGCGCCCGCGTCGGGGTGCTGGTCGTGGCGGGGGGCGTGGCTGCCCGCTCCGGGGTGCTGGTCGTGGCGGGGGGTGTGGGCGCCCGCTCCCGGGTGCTGCTCGTGACGTGAGGCGTGGGCGCCCGCTCCGGGGCGCTGGTCGTGGCGGGAGCCCGGGCTGTCCGCCCGCTCCTCGCGCGTGGCCCGGCGAAGCTCCGGGCTCGACGGGTCGGCCGGGGCGGAGTCCGGTGCCGCCCGGGAAGCATCCGGAGCTGCACCTTCCGCTCCAGCGGGATCGCCGCCCGGCGCTCCCCACCCTCCGGCGCCCCCGTAGGCGTACCCCGTCGCCCCCGACAGGCCCCCGGCGCGCGCACCCGCGGTCCCGCCCGCGCCCGGCTCCCCGGCCCGCGCCTCAGCCCCGCGCGGATGCGCGCCCTGTTCCTCCCCGGCGCGCGCGCCCGCGGCGCCGCCCGGCTCTCCGGCCCGCGCGCCCGCGGCGCCCTGCTCCCCGGCCCGCGTGTCGACCGCCCCGCCCGCGCCCGCGACCGACTCGCCCGCCGCCCCCACCCGCACGCAGCCCTCTCCGTCCGGCGCGGTGCCCATCCGACGCCCCGGTCCCCCGGCCGGAGCAAGCCGCAGCGTGGACTCCCCGATCCGCAGCAGCGCGCCCGGCGCGAAGCGCACCGGCCGGGCCCCCACGGGCGTGCCGTCGAGCGAGGTGCCGTTGGTGGAACCGAGGTCGGCGACCGAGACGCGGCCGTCCGCGCCGAGGGTCACCGCGCAGTGCACGCGGGAGACGTCGGGGTCGTCCAGCGGGACGTCCGCCTCGGCGGAGCGGCCGACGCGGATCTCGCCGCCGTGCAGCAGGTGGACACCGCCGGCGTCGGGCCCGGCGATCACGTCCAGGCGGGCGGGGGCGTCGTCCAGCTCGGGATGCGGCTCGGGAGCGGCCGGATGGCCCACGGACAGCACGGCGCCGTCGAGCAGCGGCGGCTCGCCCAGGGTGCAGCGCTGGAGGTCGAGCCGCTCCGCACCGGCGTACAGCACCGGGGGCCCGGACGGGGTGTCGCCGGAGACCGCCGAGGCCAGCCCCGACGCCACCGCGGCCAGGGCCGTCCCGGCGGGCGCCGTGACCAGCACGTCGCGGCTGGTGGCCCGGTCGCGCGGCGGTGCGGACCCGCCCTGTTCGAGCGAGGCCGACGGCTCGGGGGAGGGCAGGCCCAGCGGGTCTACGACGGTCAGCCGGATCTGCATCGCCGTGAGCGGTCCCTTCTGCGCGGGCACGGAAATCCCCCACCCCGCACGAGCACGTCGGCCAGTACTGCACGCATCCTCGCACCTGCCACCGACAACGTGCCCGCCGCTCGGGAGCAAGTGATCTTGAATGGTCGGCTCTGCCCGCAAAAATGCCTGCCGGAAGCGGCATCGGCGACCGGTCGGGATCGGTCACGTCCGTTTCCGGCAACCTGAAGACCGAGGTGTGCGTCTTTCCTTCCAACGCGTGCGGTAACGAGCTCCCCGGGGGCTTCGGCGCGAGGGCAGCCCGGTCCCTCCACCACGGCATCAGGGCCTGTCCGGCAAGCCCCGTCGTCCGTCCGGAGGGCGGGCCGCGCAGCAGACGGGAATGGTCCGACAGGCCCTACAGTGGGTCGGACCATGCAAGCAAGCAGCAGGGAGCCATGACGTGCGGCCGGTAGGGAGCAAGTACCTCCTTGAGGAGCCGCTGGGACGCGGCGCCACAGGCACCGTCTGGCGAGCCCGCCAGCGGGAGACGGCGGGGGCCGAGGCGGCCGTGCCCGGACAGCCCGGCGAGACCGTCGCGATCAAGGTCCTCAGGGAGGAGCTGGCGAGCGACCCCGACATCGTCATGCGCTTCCTGCGCGAGCGGTCCGTGCTGCTCCGCCTGACCCACCCGAACATCGTCCGGGTCCGCGACCTGGTCGTCGAGGGCGACCTGCTGGCCCTGGTCATGGACCTCGTCAACGGCCCCGACCTGCACCGCTACCTGCGCGAGAACGGTCCCTTCACCCCCGTCGCCGCCGCGCTGCTCACCGCGCAGATCGCCGACGCGCTGGCCGCCAGCCACGCCGACGGCGTGGTGCACCGCGACCTCAAGCCGGCGAACGTGCTGCTCAAGCAGGACGGCGGCCAGATGCACCCGATGCTGACCGACTTCGGCATCGCCCGCCTCGCCGACTCGCCCGGCCTGACCCGCACCCACGAGTTCGTCGGCACGCCCGCGTACGTCGCGCCGGAGTCCGCCGAGGGCCGCCCGCAGACCTCCGCGGTCGACGTCTACGGCGCCGGCATCCTGCTGTACGAGCTGGTCACCGGCCGTCCGCCGTTCTCCGGCAGTTCCGCGCTGGAGGTACTGCACCAGCACCTGAGCGCCGAGCCGCGCCGCCCCTCCACCGTCCCCGAACCGCTGTGGACGGTCATCGAGCGCTGCCTGCGCAAGAACCCCGGGGAGCGGCCCGGCGCCGAGAACCTCGCGCGCGGGCTGCGGGTCGTCGCCGAGGGCGTCGGCGTGCACGCCAACTCCGCGCAGATCGCCGCCGCCGAGAACGTCGCCGCGCTCCTCGCCCCCGACCCGGCCCCCGCTCCCGTACCCGGGACGCCCGGCGCGGCCGACCCCACGCAGGTGCTGCCGCACGGCACCCCCGGACACGACCCGAACGCGGCGACCAGCGTGCTGCCCCACACCGGCGGCCCGGCCGGCGCCGCCGACCCCACCGCCGTGCTGCCGAACACCGGCCCCGGCGGCGCCGACCCCACCCAGGTGCTGCCCCAGGGCCAGCAGCCCGAGCAGCCGCATCCCTGGCAGACCCAGCTGCGCGCCGCCCGCGACCGCAACGATCAGACGCAGGTGCAGTACCTCGACCCCGATCAGGACCCGCTGCGCCGCCGCCCCCAGCGGCAGGTCGCGCGCCCGCAGCAGCAGCCCCGCCCCCAGCAGGGACCGCCGCCCGGATACGGCTACCCGCATCAGCAACAGCAGCAACAGCATCAGCAGCAACAGCATCAGCAACAGCAGCCGCAGCAGTACGCTCCCCAGCGCCCGCAGCAACGGCCCCAGCAGCAGCCCCAGCGGTACGCCCCGCCGCCCGCGCCCGAGCCGCAGCGGCCGGCGCGTGAGCCGCGTCCGCCGCGGCAGCGCGGCGCCAACCCGATGCGGATCCCGGGGCTGGGCTGTCTGAAGGGGTGCCTGTTCACGGTCGTCATCCTGTTCGTGGCCGGATGGCTGATCTGGGAGCTGAGCCCGCTGCAGGAGTGGATCGGCACGGGCAAGGGCTACTGGGAGCAGCTCACCGACTGGTTCGGCACGGTGACCGGATGGATCGGGGAGCTGGGCGGCGGTTCCGGTGAGTCCGGAGGGGCCTCCACGCCGTAGCGGGTGTGTTGATTTGTCGACACCTGGCGGGTGATTTCCGCCCTCGCGGTGAAGGACGGCTCCTCGGGCGCGTAGTTTTGGCGACAACACGCGTCTGTAGGAGCAGTCTTGGCACGGAAGATCGGCAGCCGGTACACCGCGAACCAGATCCTGGGGCGGGGCAGCGCCGGCACGGTGTGGCTGGGCGAGGGGCCCGAGGGGCCCGTCGCGATCAAGCTGCTGCGGGAGGATCTCGCCTCCGACCAGGAGCTCGTCGGACGCTTCGTCCAGGAGCGGACCGCCCTGCTCAAGCTCGACCACCCGAACGTCGTCCCGGTCCGTGACCTGGTGGTGGACGGCAACGACCTCGCGCTCGTCATGGACCTGGTCCGGGGGACCGATCTGCGCACCCGGCTGGAGCGGGAGCGGCGGCTGGCACCCGAGGCGGCCGTAGCGATCGCGGCGGACGTCGCCGACGGGCTCGCGGCGGCCCACGCCGCGGGCGTGGTGCACCGGGACGTGAAGCCGGAGAACGTCCTGCTGGACATGCAGGGCCCGCTCGGACCCGGCGGCTCGCACCGCGCGCTGCTCACCGACTTCGGCATCGCCAAGCTGATCGACTCACCCCGCCGGACCCGCGCCACCAAGATCATCGGCACTCCGGACTACCTGGCACCGGAGATCGTGGAGGGCCTGCCGCCCCGGGCCTCGGTGGACATCTACGCGCTGGCGACCGTGCTCTACGAGCTGCTCGCCGGTTTCACCCCGTTCGGCGGCGGCCACCCCGGCGCGGTGCTGCGCCGCCACGTCACGGAGACGGTCGTCCCCCTGCCCGGCATCCCGGAGGAGCTGTGGCAGCTGCTGGTGCAGTGCCTGGCGAAGGCGCCGGCGTCGCGGCTGCGCGCGTCGGAGCTCGCGGCCCGCCTGCGGGAGCAGCTGCCGATGCTGCGCGGGATGCCCCCGCTGGACGTGGACGAGCCGGACGGCGAGCCGGAGGAGCCGCAGCAGGCACCGCCGGCCGGGCGGCCGCAGCCGCCGGCCGGGGCCCGCCGGGGCGCGGTCCCGCTGGTCCCGGGCGCGAAGCCCGACTCCAACCGCGACACCCACACCTCGATGCGGGTCCCGGCGCCGGACGAGCTGGCCGGCGGCGCCCGGGGCACGGCCCGCGCCCCGCGGACCGCGGGCGCCCCCCGCCCCGGCTCCGCCCGCAACCGCCCGGCCGTCCGGCGCCGCCGCCTGGTCCTGGCCGGCGCGGCGGTCGTGCTGGCTGCGGCCGCGGGCACCGGCGCCTGGCTGGTCGTCTCGGGCGAGGAGGCGGCGCCCCCACGGGACCCGGGGAGCACGGCCCCGGCGCCTCCGTGACCCCCGGCGCGGCCGGGATCGGTTGCCACAGCCGTTACGCTGGGAGGCGTGGCAGTCGTCGATGTATCCGAAGAGCTCAAGTCCCTCTCCTCGACCATGGAGTCGATCGAGGCCGTTCTGGACCTGGACAGGCTGAGGGCAGACATCGCCGTGCTCGAGGAGCAGGCGGCCGCGCCGTCCCTGTGGGACAACCCGGACGAGGCGCAGAAGATCACCAGTAAGCTCTCCCACCTCCAGGCCGAGGTCAGGAAGGCGGAGGCACTGCGCGGGCGGATCGACGATCTCGCGGTGTTGTTCGAGATGGCCGAGGAGGAGGACGACCCGGACACCCGCTCCGAGGCGGAGTCCGAGCTCGCCGCGGTCCGCAAGGCCCTGGACGAGATGGAGGTGCGGACGCTTCTCAGCGGCGAGTACGACGCCCGGGAAGCGCTCGTGAACATCCGCGCCGAGGCCGGCGGCGTCGACGCCGCCGACTTCGCCGAGCGGCTGCAGCGGATGTACCTGCGCTGGGCCGAGCAGCGCGGCTACAAGACCGAGATCTACGAGACGTCGTACGCGGAGGAGGCGGGCATCAAGTCCACCACCTTCGCCGTGCAGGCGCCGTACGCCTACGGCACCCTCTCCGTCGAGCAGGGCACGCACCGCCTGGTGCGCATCTCGCCCTTCGACAACCAGGGCCGCCGCCAGACCTCCTTCGCCGGTGTCGAGGTGCTGCCCGTCGTGGAGCAGTCCGACCACGTCGAGATCGACGAGTCCGAACTGCGCATCGACGTCTACCGGTCCTCCGGGCCCGGCGGCCAGGGCGTGAACACCACCGACTCCGCGGTGCGCATCACGCACCTCCCGACCGGCATCGTGGTCTCCTGCCAGAACGAGCGCTCGCAGATCCAGAACAAGGCCACCGCCATGAACGTCCTCCAGGCCAAGCTGCTGGAGCGGCGCCGTCAGGAGGAGCAGGCCAAGATGGACGCGCTCAAGGGCGACGGCGGCAATTCCTGGGGCAACCAGATGCGTTCGTACGTCCTGCACCCGTACCAGATGGTCAAGGATCTGCGCACGGAGCACGAAGTCGGCAACCCGGAGGCCGTGTTCAACGGTGAGATCGACGCGTTCCTGGAGGCCGGAATTCGCTGGCGCAAGCAGCAGGAGAAGTAACAGAAGCGTTTTGTCGACAAGGCAACTGCCGCCGCTGTGGCGGCAGTTGCCTTATCTGTTCCTGGATGTCTGGGTTTTACATCACACTCACACGCTTCGGTCTCCGGCAAAGAACCCGTACCAGGACATCGCGTACGCAACGACCTTGACGTTGCTGTGAAAAATCGGAAGGGTGAAGCGTGGCATGCGTATCTCTGGGGCGCATGTGAACCGGGGGGCTTCACTCAGCTACTCCCGTCGATCACGGCCCCCGAGCGCCGCCTCATTGACGACAGCTACTGGGGGTAGCAACCAGATGACCAACAAGACGCGTATCCGTGTCGCGCGGATCGCGGCCGGCGCCGTGATCGCGGCCGGCGCCTCGCTGACCGCCGCGGGTGCCGCTTCCGCCACCGAGGCCGAGGACTGCCTCATCGGCGTCCTGTGCAACGACGAGACGCCGGGCCCGGACGACAACGACGACGGCGGCGACAACGACCCGGGTCCGCAGCTGCCCACGGTCGGCCCGACCGTCGACCCGACGGTCGACCCGACCATCCCAACTGGGGGCCCGACCCTGCCGACGGGTGGCCCGACCGCTCCGACGGACGAGCCGACGCAGCCCACGGGCGAGCCGACCGAGCCGACCGAGCCGACGGAGGACCCGAGCGAGGACCCCGGCGACGAGGACCCGACGACCGGCCCGGGCAACGGGAACGGCAATGGCAACGGGAACGGGAACGGGAACGGTAACGGGAACGGCAACGGCAACGGGGCCGGTGGCGGCAACATCACCGACCCCGACGGCGGCGCCTCCGCGCAGGGCGAGGGCTCCTCGTCCCTGACGGACACCGGCAGCGAGATCCCGGCCGCCGACACCGTCGCCCAGGGCGGCGGCGACGAGCTCGCCGAGACGGGTGCCGCGCAGACCACGTTCCTGCTGATCGGCGCCGCGACGATGATCGCCGGCGGCATCGGCTTCCGGGTGCTGCCGCGCATGGTGGGCGGCAGTGGCGGTGCGGCTGCCTGACGGTAGCTAAGCGTGACCGCGGAAGGGCCCGGAGCAAGTGCTCCGGGCCCTTCCGTACGACTCCGCGGGGGAACCGGCCAGTACTCCGGTCAGAAAGCTCAGAAACCAGTGCCCGCCGCGGAACTAGGCGGTCTGGTGCGCGAGGAGCGCGAGCGCCGCGATCAGCACCACCAGCGAGGCGATCAGCGCCATGGGGCTGAGGCCGGCGAAGAAGTTCTCCTGCTGCAACCGCTCACGGTTGGCCCGGCACACGGGGCAGCGGCCCTCGTTCACGGGCGCGGCACAGTTCGCGCACACCAGCCGGTCGTACGTCATGTGCTCGCCTCCTTGCACCGGTACCGGTTCGTCGTGACAACGCCTCGGGGAACGCGAACGTTCCCCTCCACTGTGCCAGGTTCCTCCGGAAAGGGCGCGGGCGGCCGTGGAAGCGGGCGCCCGGGCCTCACAAGACGTTCCCGTCCTCGTCACAAAAGGGCACAACCGCCGCACATCCACTGCCTGTGCCTGCGCCGCCCTCCCCGCTTCGCGTAAGGTCACGCACATCTACCCCCGGCGACCCGTGGTGCATCCGTGATCCGATTCGACAACGTCTCCAAGGTCTACCCCAAGCAGACCCGCCCCGCCCTGCGGGATGTCTCCCTGGAAGTGGAGAAGGGCGAGTTCGTCTTCCTCGTGGGGTCCTCCGGCTCCGGAAAGTCCACCTTCCTGCGGCTGATCCTCCGCGAGGAGCGGTGCAGCCACGGCCAGGTGCACGTTCTGGGCAAGGACCTCGCCCGGCTCTCCAACTGGAAGGTGCCGCAGATGCGGCGCCAGTTGGGGACCGTGTTCCAGGACTTCCGGCTGCTGCCGAACAAGACGGTCGGCGAGAACGTCGCGTTCGCCCAGGAGGTCATCGGCAAGTCGCGCGGCGAGATCCGCAAGTCCGTGCCGCAGGTGCTCGAACTGGTCGGGCTCGGCGGCAAGGAGGACCGGATGCCCGGCGAGCTGTCCGGCGGTGAGCAGCAGCGGGTGGCGATCGCCCGGGCCTTCGTCAACCGCCCCAAGCTGCTGATCGCCGACGAGCCGACCGGCAACCTCGACCCGCAGACCTCCGTCGGCATCATGAAGCTGCTCGACCGCATCAACCGGACGGGCACCACCGTGGTGATGGCCACCCACGACCAGAACATCGTGGACCAGATGCGCAAGCGCGTGATCGAGCTGGAGAAGGGCCGCCTCGTCCGCGACCAGGCCCGCGGCGTCTACGGCTACCAGCACTGAGACCGCAGCCAGATCCCGGAAAGGCTTGAAGCAGACGCCATGCGCGCCCAGTTCGTTCTGTCGGAGATCGGAGTCGGTCTCCGCCGCAACCTGACGATGACCTTCGCGGTCATCGTCTCCGTCGCCCTCTCCCTGGCCCTGTTCGGCGGTTCGCTGCTGCTGAGCGACCAGGTGAACACCATGAAGGGCTACTGGTACGACAAGGTCAACGTCTCGATCTTCCTCTGCAACAAGAGCGACGCCGAGTCGGACCCCAACTGCGCCAAGGGCGCGGTCACCGAGGAGCAGAAGACGCAGATCCTCACCGACCTCAAGAAGATGTCGGTCGTGGACACGGTGACGTACGAGTCGCAGGACCAGGCGTACAAGCACTACACGGAGCAGTTCGGCGACTCGCCGCTGGCCAGCTCCCTCACGCCGGACCAGTTGCAGGAGTCGTACCGCATCAAGCTGAAGGACCCGGAGAAGTACCAGGTCATCGCGACCGCCTACAACGGGCGGGACGGCGTGCAGTCCGTGCAGGACCAGAAGGGCACCCTGGACAACCTCTTCGAGCTGCTGGGCGGCATGAACTGGGCCGCGCGGGCGGTGATGGCGCTGATGCTGGTGGTGGCGCTGATGCTGATCGTCAACACGGTGCGCGTCTCGGCGTTCAGCCGCCGGCGTGAGACCGGCATCATGCGGCTGGTCGGCGCCTCGGGCTTCTACATCCAGGCGCCGTTCATCATGGAGGCCGCGGTCGCCGGACTCATCGGCGGCGCTCTCGCGTGCGGCTTCCTGCTGCTCGGGCGGTACTTCATCATCGACCACGGCCTGGCCCTCGCCGAGAAGCTGAACCTGATCACCTTCATCGGCTGGGACGCCGTCCTGACCAAGCTGCCGCTCATCCTCGCGACCAGCCTGCTGATGCCCGCCCTGGCCGCTTTCTTCGCGTTGCGCAAGTACCTGAAGGTGTGACGCACGCCAAGAGGGCCGTACGGTCAACCGCCCGTACGGCCCTACGCGTTGTCCTAGACTCACCGGCATGTCAGGTCGCGACCTGTTCTGTCAGCCCCGCCGCTTCGGCCGCGGGGCCGCCCTGACCTTGGTGTTCGCCAGCGTGCTGGTCGCCGGCGCCGCCACCGGCTCGCTGCCGGTGGGCGAGCGCGGCCCCGCCTCCGGGACGACGCCCTCCGCCGCCCCCGTCGGCAGCCGGCAGGACGTCGCCCGCGCCGCCGCCGAGGCCATGGCCGAGGGCGCGTCCCCCGTCGAGGCCGCGGAACGCGCCGTCAGCCGCAGCGGCAACCGCTGGGACGCCGTCTACTCCCGGGGCGAGTACGAGGAGTTCCAGGAGGCCCTCGACGGCGCCTACACCGGCGTGGGCCTGTCCGCCCGCCGGGAGCGGGACGGACGGATCGAGGTGACCGGTGTGGCCGCCGGTTCGCCCGCCGCCGAGGCCGGGATCCGCGCCGGGGACCGGCTGCGCAGCGTCGACGGCGAGCAGGTCGACGGGCGTCCGGTCACCGAGGTCGTCTCCCTGCTGCGCGGCGACGCCACCGGCGCGGACGCCGGTACGGCCGTCCGCCTCGGCCTGGAACGCGGCACGCGCGCGTGGACCGAGAACCTGCGCCGGGCCCGCCTGTCCACCGACTCCGTGACCGTCCGCCGGCTCGCCGACGGTGCCACCGTGGTCCGGATCGCCGCCTTCACCAAGGGGGCCGGCGAGGTGGTCCGCGACGCCGTCCGCCGGGCCCCGGCCGGCTCGGGGGTCGTCCTCGACCTGCGCGGCAACTCCGGCGGCCTGGTCGCCGAGGCGGTCACCGCCGCCTCCGCCTTCCTCGACGGCGGCCTGGTCGCCACCTACGACGTCGACGGCGAGCAGCTCGCCCTGCACGCCGAGCCCGGCGGCGACACCGCCCGGCCCCTGGTCGCACTGGTCGACGGCGGCACGATGAGCGCGGCCGAGCTGCTCACCGGCGCCCTCCAGGACCGCGGCCGCGCGGTCGTCGTGGGGTCGCGCACCTTCGGCAAGGGCTCGGTCCAGATGCCCAGCCGGCTGCCCGACGGCTCGGTCGCCGAGCTCACCGTCGGCCACTACCGCACCCCCTCCGGCCGCGAGGTCGACGGCCGCGGCATCACCCCCGACCTGGAGGCCGGCGAGCAGGCCCTGGAGCGGGCGCGCACCGTCCTCGACGGCCTCGGCCGGTAGCGCCGGGGGCGTAAACGGCTTCCCCCGCACCCCCCGCGTAGTGCGAAAATGGTCGGCACTATGGCTAAGGAAAAAGGGCGCAAGCTGATCGCGCAGAACAAGAAGGCGCGGCACGACTACCACATCCTCGACACCTACGAGGCCGGTCTGGTCCTCACGGGCACCGAGGTGAAGTCGCTGCGCCAGGGCCGGGCCTCGCTGGTCGACGGCTTCGTCCAGCTGGACGGGCACGAGGCGTGGCTGTACAACGTGCACGTGCCGGAGTACAGCCAGGGCACCTGGACCAACCACAGCGCCCGGCGCAAGCGCAAGCTGCTCCTGCACCGCGCGGAGATCGACAAGCTGGAGTCCAAGTCGGGCGAGACGGGGCACACCATCGTGCCGCTGGCCCTGTACTTCAAGGACGGCCGGGCCAAGATCGAGATCGCGCTGGCCAGGGGCAAGAAGGAGTACGACAAGCGGCAGACCCTGCGGGAGAAGCAGGACCGCCGGGAAGCGGAGCGCGCCATGTCGGCGGTCCGGCGCCGGCAGCGGGCCTGAGCGGGAATGCCCCGGCGGCGGCCGGCGCTGAACCAGGTGCCACGGCGGGGTGACCGCCGGGAATACGGTGGCACCGGCGGACGTTGATCCCGTACGATGGCATCTGCACCCCACCGCGGGTGCGGCGTTTGAAAAATCAACATGGGGATGATCGGTTTCGACAGCGGCTGTCGAAGCAGGGGAAGCGTGTCGAGGAAGCGGCCATGATCTCGTAAACCACCGGCCGAAAACAATAATCGCCAACACCAAGCGCGATTCCTTCGCCCTCGCTGCCTAAGTAGCGACTCGCGAAGTGTCAGCCCGGGGCTGTTCCCGACCCGGATCCTGGCATCAGCTAGGGAACTAAACCTTGATCCCGGTCACGGGGTGAAAAGGGAAACCTCACAGTGACTGAGCCCGTCGGAGACTTGTCCGCGTGATCTCCGGGGCCGAGAAAAGCACAGCGGACTGCACACGGAGAAGCCCTGGTTCCGCACCGTTGGACGCGGGTTCGATTCCCGCCATCTCCACAGTCTCCATGTGACGAGGGCCCGGTGGTGTTCAACCACCGGGCCCTCGTCGTGTTTATGGGCTCTCACTCCATATCGAGGGGTCGTTCACGGTTCTACGGTCCCTCCCCATGACACAGACCAGAGCCGCACACCCCCGCCTCGCCGTCCTGGCGACCCTGCTGGTCGCCCTGCTCGCCGCCGTCCTCACGCCCGGCCGGGCGGCGGCCGCCTCGCTCCAGGAGGTCACCGGGTTCGGGAGCAACCCCGGGGCGCTGAAGATGTACCGGTACGTGCCCGACGGGCTGCCCGCCGGCCGGCCCGTCGTCGTCGCGCTGCACGGCTGCACCCAGAACGCGTCCGGGTACGGCACCGGCAGCGGCTGGCTGCGACTCGCCGACCGCTGGGGCTTCTCCGTCGTGCTGCCGCAGCAGCAGAGCGCCAACAACCTCTCCTCCTGTTTCAACTGGTTCCAGACCGGCGACACCGCCCGCGGCCAGGGCGAGGCCGCCTCCCTGGCGCAGATGGCGGACCGGCAGCTCGCCGACGTCGCCGGCGATCCGGGGCGGGTGTACGTCACCGGGCTGTCCGCGGGCGGCGCGATGACCGCCGTGCTGATGGCGGCCTACCCGGAGCGGTTCGCCGCGGGCGGCGTCGTCGCGGGGCTGCCGTACGGCTGCGCGCAGGCCGCCGGGTCGCCCTACGTGTGCATGTACGTCGGTGCCCCGCAGACCCCGGGACAGTGGGGCGACCGGGTGCGCGCCGCGCGGCCCGGGTACTCCGGGACCTGGCCGACGCTCACCGTCCTGCACGGCACGGCCGACTACACCGTCAAGCCCGTCAACATGACCGACCTGGTGAAGCAGTGGACCGACGTGCACGGCACCGACCAGACGGCCGACGTCACGGACACCGTCGCCGGGTACCCGCACCAGGTGTTCCGGGGCGCCGACGGGCGCGCGGTCGTCGAGACCTACGGGCTGACGGGGATGGGCCACGGCCAGCCCGTCGATCCCGGCAGCGGCGCGGAGCAGTGCGGGACCGCGGGGGCGTACGCGCTCGACGTGAACCTGTGCGCCGCGTACCGGCTCGGGCGGGCCTGGGGGCTCGGCTAGTGCCGCGGCGGGCAACGTTTGTCCGTGGAGGAGCGGCGTCCGGTGCGGCGAGAGTGCGTGCCGGGCGTCGCGACGGGGCGGACGTTGCCTGCCGCGGCATGGAGATCTGCCGCTCGCATCACGCCGGCCATTGCCGTCGTGGCCGGGGGGCGGCCCGGCGGCGTCCGGTGCGGCGACAGTGCGTGCATGGCGTCGCGGGGCGGGCGGGAAGGGCCGGACGGGACCCGGGGCCGCCCGCGGGGCCGTGCTCGCCCGTACCGTCAGGCGGGGCGCGAGCGGCGTCGCCCGACGGTACGGGCGCGCGGTGCAGCTCGCGCATCAGCAGCTCCACCGCCCGCGCACGCCGGAGTGGACCGCCCTGGCGCGGCGGCTGGTCGAGGGGCGGGGGACCGGGCCGGCGCCGCCGCTGCCGCCGGCGGTGGGCGAGGAGGAGTCCCAGCGCGTGAGGGCCAGGACCCGGTGCCCGGTCCTCGCCGTGGCGGGCTTCCCGCCCACGCCCGGCTCGGTGCGGCGGCCGCGGGAGGACCCCGTGCCGCTGTCGCCGGTGTCCCCGGTGCGGCGCACGGGGGCGGCGCACCCGGCGCCGCGGCCCTGCGGCGGGCGGCCGCCGAGGCGGCGCGGAAGGAGGGGTGGCCGCGGGTGCCGGACGGGGCGTGGCCGCCGGACGAGGACCGGCCCGAGCCCGGCGACCGGGGCTCCGGCGGCGCGGCGCGCCATACGACCTCTCAGCCCACCCGCACCAGGGGTGAGAGCAAAGTTCCTTTCCGGTCACCCACCGCCACAGACCGGAAACGCGCCCTCCCTACCTTCAGAACTCAGCCACTCAGAGCAGTACCACCGAGCCCGGAGCACCGTGGAGGCGTGATGACACCCCCGAGTACAGCCCCCGCATCCAGCAGCAGGGGAGGCCGCTGGATCGAGCGCTGGGACCCCGAGGACGAGACCTTCTGGAAGGAGACCGGGGAGAAGGTCGCCCGCCGGAACCTGCTCTTCTCCGTGCTCTCCGAGCACATCGGCTTCTCCGTCTGGACCGTGTGGTCGGTGATGGTGCTCTTCATGGGCCCGGAGTACGGCCTCACCCCGGCGGACAAGTTCGTCCTGGTGTCGATGGCCACCCTGGTCGGCGCGATCGTCCGTGTCCCCTACACCTTCGCCGTCGCGATCTTCGGCGGGCGGAACTGGACGGTCGTCTCGGCGAGCCTGCTCCTCATCCCCACCGTCGCCGCCTTCGTGGTGATGGAGCCGGGGACCTCGTTCACCACCTTCCTGCTCTGCGCGATGCTCACCGGGGTCGGCGGCGGCAACTTCGCCTCCTCCATGACCAACATCAACGCCTTCTTCCCGCTGCGGAAGAAGGGCTGGGCGCTCGGCCTGAACGCCGGGGGCGGCAACATCGGCGTGCCGGTGATGCAGCTCATCGGCCTGGCCGTCATCGGCGCCGGCGGCGGGCCGCGCGTGCTGCTCGGGATCTACATCCCGCTGATCGTCGTAGCGGCCGTGCTCGCCGCGGTGTACATGGACAACATCGCGTCGCTCAAGAACGACTCCGGCGCAGCCAAGGAGGCCGTGCGGGCCGGCCACACCTGGATCATGGCCTTCCTCTACGTCGGCACCTTCGG
Organism: Streptomyces cinereospinus; assembly: GCF_042430725.1. Classification (NCBI taxonomy): domain Bacteria; kingdom Bacillati; phylum Actinomycetota; class Actinomycetes; order Kitasatosporales; family Streptomycetaceae; genus Streptomyces; species Streptomyces cinereospinus. The sequence continues at coordinate 55,719 of NZ_JBHMCY010000026.1, forward strand.
CTCGTTCATCGGCTACAGCTTCGCCTTCGGGCTGGTGCTGCAGACCCAGTTCGGGCGGACGCCGCTGCAGGCCGCGTACGTCACCTTCATCGGCCCGCTGCTGGGCTCGCTGATCCGGCCGGTGGGCGGCGCGCTGGCCGACCGGTACGGCGGGGCGAAGATCACGCTGTGGAACTACGTCGCCATGGCCGCGGCCACCGGCGTGGTCGTCCTGGCCAGCCTGCGCGAGTCGCTGCCGCTGTTCACGGCCGCCTTCATCGTGCTGTTCGTGCTGAGCGGCCTCGGCAACGGGTCGTCGTTCAAGATGATCCCGGGCATCTTCCAGAACAAGGCCCTGGCCATGGGGCTCCGGGGCGAGGAGGCCGCCGCCTACGGCCGGCGGCTGTCGGGGGCGTCCATGGGGCTGATCGGCGCGGTCGGCGCGGTCGGCGGGCTCGGCATCAACATGGCCTTCCGGCAGTCGTTCCTGACCGTGGGCTCCGGTACCGGCGCCTTCGTCGCCTTCCTCGTCTTCTACGGCCTCTGCTTCGTGGTCACCTGGGCCGTATACCTTCGCCGCCCGGCCGGCCAGGATCGGGCCACCGAGGCCACCACCGAGACGAAGTCGCAGCTCAGCTACGCCGAAGTGTGACGTAACACCGCCGACATCGAGCCGAACCGAGCCTGTCACGCACCGTTGACAGGCTCGCTCGGCATGCAGGTGCAAACGACTCGAGTGCGGGACGAGAGTTAGCTATGTACGAACCACAGCAACAGCCGGAACAAGCGGAGCAAGGGGCGGAGCACGGGCCCCTCGCCGGGTTCACCGTGGGCGTGACGGCCGCGCGCCGGGCCGATGAGCTCGGGGCGCTGCTCGGGCGGCGCGGTGCCGCCGTCCTGCACGCGCCCGCCCTGCGCATCGTGCCGCTCGCCGACGACGGCGAGCTGCTGGCCGCCACCAAGGAGCTGCTCGACCGGACGCCGGACGTGGTCGTGGCGACGACCGCGATCGGTTTCCGGGGCTGGGTCGAGGCCGCCGACGGGTGGGGGCTCGGGGAGGCGCTGCTCGACCGGCTGCGGGGCGTCGAGCTGCTCGCCCGCGGGCCGAAGGTGAAGGGCGCGATCCGGGCCGCGGGTCTGACCGAGGACTGGTCGCCGTCCTCGGAGTCCCTGGCCGAGGTGCTCGACCGGCTGCTGGAGGAGGGCGTCGACGGGCGGCGGGTCGCGGTGCAGCTGCACGGTGAGCCGCTGCCGGGGTTCGTGGAGTCGCTGCGGGCGGGCGGGGCCGAGGTCGTCGGCGTGCCCGTCTACCGGTGGATGCCGCCGGAGGACCTGTCGCCCCTGGACCGGCTGCTGGACGCCGCCGTCTCCCGCGGCGTCGACGCGCTCACCTTCACCAGCGCGCCCGCCGCGGCGTCGCTGCTGTCCCGGGCCGAGGAGCGCGGGCTGCTGGCCGAGCTGCTCGCCGCCCTCGCGCACGACGTGCTGCCGGCCTGCGTCGGCCCGGTCACCGCGCTGCCGTTGCAGGCCCGCGGGGTGGAGACGGTCCAGCCCGAACGCTTCCGGCTCGGCCCCCTGGTCCAGCTGCTGTGCCAGGAACTGCCCACCCGGGCCCGTTCGCTGCCCGTCGCCGGGCACCGGGTGGAGATCCGCGGCCACGCGGTCCTGGTGGACGGCGAACTGCGGCCCGTACCGCCCGCCGGCATGTCGCTGCTGCGCGCCCTCTCCCGTCGCCCCGGCTGGGTGGTGGCCCGCTCCGAGCTGCTGCGGGCGCTGCCGGGGGCGGGGCGCGACGAGCACGCCGTGGAGACGGCGATGGCCCGCCTGCGCACGGCCCTGGGAGCGCCGAAGCTGATCCAGACCGTGGTCAAGCGCGGCTACCGCCTCGCCCTGGACCCGGCGGCCGACGCCAAGTACGCCGACGCCTGACACCTGGGACGGACGGCCACGTGACCGGCCGGGGTGCCCGCGGTGCCGTCCTTGGGCAGAAACGGTTCCCCGGTCTCCGGGCGGGGGCACCGCGGTGGTCGCCCCGGTCCGTGCGGTGGCCCGTCCCGAGTGCGTGCCGTGCGGAGTACCGGTCGCCGGTGCGGGCAGGCACTGTGGGAGGAGGCGGTTCTCCGGCGCCCGGACGGGGCACGGGGCCGCGTGACCGGCCACGGTGGCGCCGCGGACGACCCGCGGCGCCTCGCGGCGGAGCGGTGAGGCGGTGAGGCGCGCATGGCACCGGGCACGGTCCCGGCCCCGTACGGGCTGCGATTCGACACCGGACGCATCTGCCTCGACCTCCTGGCGACCCGGCACCCCGACGAGCGGCTCGGCTCCGTCGCGGTGCTGCGGGCCTGGATCACCGGCTGCGGACTCGTCCCGCCGGGCACCCCGTTGGACCACGTCGGCCCCTCCTGGCTCACCGCCTTCCGCGAACTGCGCGCAGACCTCGACCCGTTGATCAGCGCCACGCTGTCCCGCGAGGCCCCGCCGTACGACCTCCCGCTCGCCCGGGTCAACGCCGCAGCCCGCACCGCGCCGCCGGCGCCGCGCGCCCGGCGCGGCCGGGACGGCACGCTGGTACGCGCGTTGGACGGTCCGCCGGAGCGCGCGGCGCTGCTCGGGGCGGTGGCCCGGGACGCCGTGGAACTGCTCACCGACCCCGTCGCGCGGGCGGACCTGCGGCAGTGCGCGGGGGACCGCTGTCCCGTCGTGTACCTCGACACCTCCCGGGGACGGCGCAGGCGCTGGTGCTCCAGCGAGGTGTGCGGGAACCGGGAGCGGGCGGCCCGGCACCGGCGGCGCGCCACCCCGCCACGGACCTGACGTACCGTCATACCCCGTTCCCTGTCTGCTTGGCGAGGAATGTACGCCCGTGTCTCCCGGCGCCGCGGCACCTTCGTGAAAACCGTCTCCTCACTTTGAACACATGGCGCCCGCTGTCCGTACTCCGTGGCGAGCGACCGACTGGGGGAACCCCCGGACACCGGAGGTGGGCGTGCGCAAGGATGCGGCCGTGGCCAAGGAACGTGGATCGAGGGCCCGACATCGCATGTCCTCACAGCCCTCGGAACCCGACGAGGAGCTGATGCGTGCCCTCTACCGCGAGCACGCCGGACCTCTTCTCGCCTACGTCCTCAGGCTGGTCGCCGGAGACCGCCAGCGCGCCGAGGACGTCGTGCAGGAGACGCTCATCCGTGCCTGGAAGAACGCCGGTCAGCTCAATCGGGCGACCGGTTCGGTACGCCCCTGGCTGGTGACGGTCGCGCGCCGCATCGTGATCGACGGCCACCGCAGCCGGCAGGCCCGGCCGCAGGAGGTCGACCCGTCGCCGCTGGAGGTCATCCCCGCGGAGGACGAGATCGACAAGGCGCTGTGGCTGATGACGCTGTCGGACGCGCTCGACGACCTGACCCCGGCCCACCGGGAGGTGCTCGTCGAGACGTACTTCAAGGGGCGTACCGTCAATGAGGCTGCCGAGACGCTGGGCATCCCCAGTGGCACCGTGCGCTCGCGGGTGTTCTACGCCCTGCGTTCGATGAAGCTGGCACTGGAGGAGCGGGGGGTGACGGCGTGATGAACGCGTACGGGGGATACGGAGCGGGGGCCCCGGGTATGTCTGGCCCCATGGAGGGATCAACGGGCCCGAACGAGCACGAGACCGTCGGCGCCTACGCCCTCGGGATCCTCGACGACGCCGAAGCAACCGCTTTCGAGGCCCATCTGGCGACCTGCGAGTGGTGCGCCCAGCAGCTCGACGAACTCGCCGGTATGGAGCCGATGCTGGCCGCGCTCGCCGACCTGCCCGGCACCGGCACGCCCTCCATCGGCGAGTCGCTGTCCGCCCGGCCGAGTCCGCGGCTGGCCGAGAAGCTGGTCGACGAGGTCGCCGAACGCCGGGCCCAGAAGCGCCGACGTGGCATGTACATGGTGGCGGCCGCGGCCGCGCTGATCGTCGGCGGCCCGCTGGTCTCCGTGGCCGCCACCGGCGGGGACGACTCCGGCGGCACCGAACGGCCGCTCCAGGCGTCCAGCCCGGCCCTGGACGCCTTCCGCGCGATGCCCGACCGGGTCACCGCGACCGACCCCACGACGCAGGTCAGCGCCACCGTGGCCATGCAGGAGAAGGCCTGGGGCACCGACGCGGTGCTGGAGCTGAAGAACGTCAAGGGCCCCGAGAAGTGCTCGCTGATCGCCGTGGGCAAGAACGGCGAGCGGGAGACGCTCAGCAACTGGTCCGTGCCCACCTGGGGCTACGGCATGCCCGACGCCACCACGGAGCAGGCCAAGGACCCGCTCTACGTCCAGGGCGGCGCGGCCTTCTCCCCCAACGAGATCGACCACTTCGAGGTCATGACCTTCGGCGGTGATCTGCTGGTGGAGATCGACGCGTAGCCGGCCGCGGCACGAGCCCCGGGTCCGTCACGGTCACGGACCCGGGGCTCACACGTAGCCTTCAGGGGTCCCCTTGGCGTACGGTGGACGGCTGCCCAGCACGTCAGAAGGGGGCCCGGTGGCCGCTCAGGCTCAACAGGAAACCGCGCTCGACTCCGCCCAGGACTCCGCACGCGACCGAGAGATCGGCGTGGAGCAGGAACACCTGGACCGGGTGTACCGCCGCCTGGCGGAGAAGATCCACGAGGCGGAGTTCCTCATGCACGACGCGGCCCAGCGCGGCCAGGTCGGCACGCCCGGCGCGCTCGCCGAGCGCGACGCCCAGGTGTTCCGGGCCGGAGTCCACCTGAGCCGGCTGAACAACGAGTTCGAGGACTTCCTCTTCGGCCGCATCGACCTGCTGCCCGGCAAGGACGGCAAGAAGGGCCCGGACGGCGCCTACACCGCCGTCGAGCCGGCGGAGGGGGCCGTGCGGCCGGACAACTCGGCCGACATCGCCGAGACCCTGCACATCGGCCGCATCGGCGTCCTGGACGCGGACTACGCTCCGCTGGTCATCGACTGGCGGGCGCCCGCGGCCGCGCCCTTCTACCGCTCCACGCCGGTCGACCCCGGCCGGGTCGTGCGCCGCCGGGTGATCCGCTCCAAGGGCCGCCGGGTCCTCGGCGTCGAGGACGACCTGATGCGTCCCGAGCTGAAGGCGTTCCTCGGCGGTCACGAACTGCCCGTGATCGGCGACGGCGCCCTGATGGCGGCGCTCGGCCAGGCCCGCGGCCACACGATGCGGGACATCGTCGCCTCCATCCAGGCCGAGCAGGACCTGGTCATCCGCGCGCCCGCCGCCTCCGTGACGTACGTCGAGGGCGGCCCCGGCACCGGCAAGACCGCCGTCGCCCTGCACCGCGCGGCGTACCTGCTCTACCAGGACCGGCGCCGGTACGCGGGCGGCATCCTGATCGTCTCGCCGACCCCGCTGCTGGTGGCGTACACCGAGGGCGTGCTGCCCTCGCTCGGCGAGGAGGGCCAGGTCGCCGTCCGGGCGATCGGCTCGCTGGTGGACGGTGCCGAGGCGACGCTGTACGACTCCCCGTCCGTGGCCCGCGCCAAGGGCTCGTACCGGATGCTCAAGGTGGTGCGGAAGGCCGCCCGCGGAGCGCTGGAGCTGAACGATTCGCCACAGCGCCTGCGGGTCGTGGCCCTCGGCCGGCGGCTCGAACTGGAGGCCGGGGACCTGGAACGGATCCGGCGCACCGCGCTGGGCGGTACGGCCCCGGTCAACCTGCTGCGCCCACGGGCCCGCAAGCTGCTGCTGGACGCCCTGTGGGAGCGGTCGGGCGCGGCCGGCCGGCACACCGATCCGGAGCTGGCCGCCGAGCTGCGCTCGTCGTTCGACGAGGACGTCGCCTCCGAGGACGCCTTCGTCGCGTTCCTCGGCGCCTGGTGGCCCGAGCTGACCCCGGGGGCGGTCCTGGCGGCCATGGCGGACGAGCGGTGTCTCGGCCGCTGGGCCCGGCGGCTCCTCAACCCCGGCGAGGTGCGCAAGGTCGCCCGCTCGCTCCGCCGTGACGGCCACACGGTGCACGACATCGCCCTGCTCGACGAGCTCCAGGCGATCCTCGGCACCCCCGCCCGCCCGAGGAAGAAGCGCGAGCTCGATCCGCTCGACCAGCTCACCGGCCTGGAGGAGCTGATGCCGGTGCGGGAGGAGTCGCAGCGCGAGCGGGCCGAGCGGCTGGCGCAGGAGCGCACCGAGTACGCGCACGTCATCGTCGACGAGGCACAGGACCTCACGCCGATGCAGTGGCGCATGGTCGGCCGCCGCGGCCGGCACGCCACCTGGACGGTCGTCGGCGACCCGGCCCAGTCCTCCTGGTCCGACCCGGACGAGGCGGCCGAGGCCCGCGACGAGGCCCTGGGCACCCGCCCGCGCCGCCGCTTCGAGCTCACGGTGAACTACCGCAACCCCGCCGAGATCGCCGGGCTGGCCGCCCGGGTGCTGGCCCTGGCCATGCCCGGCTCGCGGTCCCCGAGGGCGGTGCGCTCCACGGGCGTGGAGCCGCGCTTCGCCGCGGCCGGCGCCTCCCTGGGCGAGACCGTGCGCGCGGAGGCGGCCCGGCTGCTCGACCGTGTCGACGGCACGGTCGGCGTCGTCGTGGCGATGAACCGGCGCGAGGAGGCCCGCCGCTGGCTGGCCGGGCTCGGCGACCGGGTGGTGGCGCTCGGCAGCCTGGAGGCCAAGGGCCTGGAGTACGACGCGACCGTCGTCGTCTCGCCCGCGGAGATCGCCGACGAGTCGCCCGCCGGGCTGCGGGTGCTCTACGTCGCGCTGACCCGGGCCACCCAGCAGCTGACGGTCGTCTCCGGGGAGCGGGACGAGCCGGACGCGGCCGGGGTGCCGGACCTGCTCAGGGACTGACGGCGAGCCGGACGGAGACCGGGTCCCGGGGCGGGAATGGCTTCGCGGGATCCGTTTGTTAGCCTGGGTGTGGCACCGGCCCGATCCAAGCCCCCGGGCCCAACCTTCGTCGCTACGAGCGACCACTTGCCGCGAGGCGAGCATGGCGGGTCGGTGCCACTCAACGTGAGACACCAGGAGTGGGGCCTACGTCCGATGTGACGTGGGCCTCTTTCCATGCCTGATCGTCTCTCGTATGGTGGAAGATATTTTCCGAATCAACCCCACCGTCCGGTGATCGCAGCTGTCGCCTGTGAACTCGATGAGCGCAGCCCGGCCCGGCTACCACGTACTCGGCGGTAGGTGCGACGATCGGACGGCACCAATCCGCGACACGGTGAAAGCAGAGGAAGTCGGCCATGGCAACGGCGCCCAGCGTCTCCTACTCGATGACCATCCGGCTGGAGGTGCCCGCGAGCGGAACCGCCGTCTCGCAGCTCACCACCGCGGTGGAGTCCTCCGGAGGCTCGGTGACCGGCCTCGACGTCACCGCGTCCGGGCACGAGAAGCTCCGGATCGACGTCACCATCGCGGCCAGCTCCACCGCGCACGCCGACCAGATCGTCCAGCAGCTGCGCGGCATCGAGGGCGTCACGCTGGGCAAGGTCTCGGACCGTACGTTCCTGATGCACCTCGGCGGCAAGATCGAGATGGCGTCGAAGCACCCCATCCGCAACCGTGACGACCTCTCCATGGTCTACACGCCCGGTGTGGCCCGCGTCTGCATGGCGATCGCCGAGAACCCGGAGGACGCGCGGCGGTTGACGATCAAGCGCAACTCCGTTGCGGTCGTGACGGACGGCTCCGCCGTGCTGGGCCTGGGCAACATCGGCCCCAAGGCCGCGCTGCCCGTCATGGAGGGCAAGGCGGCCCTCTTCAAGCGGTTCGCCGGCATCGACGCCTGGCCGATCTGCCTGGACACCCAGGACACCGACGCGATCGTCGAGATCGTCAAGGCGATCGCCCCGGGCTTCGCCGGCATCAACCTGGAGGACATCTCCGCCCCCCGCTGCTTCGAGATCGAGGCGCGGCTGCGCGAGGCCCTCGACATCCCCGTCTTCCACGACGACCAGCACGGCACCGCGATCGTGGTGCTGGCCGCGCTGACCAACGCGCTGCGCGTGGCCGACAAGGCGATCGGGGACATCCGCGTCGTCATGTCGGGCGCGGGCGCGGCCGGTACGGCGATCCTCAAGCTGCTGATCGCCGCCGGCGTGAAGCACGCCGTCGTCGCCGACATCCACGGTGTCGTGCACGCCGACCGCGAGGACCTGGTCGACGCCGCCCCCGGCTCGGCGCTGCGCTGGATCGCCGACAACACCAACCCCGAGGGCGTCACGGGGACGCTCAAGGAGGCCGTGCGCGGCGCGGACGTCTTCATCGGCGTCTCCGCCCCCAACGTCCTCGACGGCGGCGACGTGGCGGCCATGGCCGACGACGCGATCGTGTTCGCGCTCGCGAACCCCGACCCCGAGGTCGACCCGGCAATCGCCCGCCAGACCGCGGCAGTTGTGGCCACCGGCCGCTCCGACTTCCCCAACCAGATCAACAACGTGCTGGTCTTCCCGGGCGTCTTCCGCGGTCTGCTGGACGCGCAGTCCCGCACGGTCAACACGGAGATGATGCTGGCGGCCGCGAAGGCGCTGGCGGACGTCGTCACCGAGGACGAACTCAACCCGAACTACATCGTCCCGAGCGTGTTCAACGACAAGGTCGCGGGCGCGGTCGCGGGCGCGGTGCGGGAGGCCGCGAGGGCGGCCGGTGCGGCCCCGGACACCTTGTCCGGCCTCTGATCCGGTGGCCGTGCTGTGAGGATCACCACGGCCGCGCCGGCCACCGGCGCGTCGTGGAACCTCGTACCCTCGGCCGCCCCCTAGGGTGGGCGGCCGGTCAGTGGCGCTTTTCGTGTGACTCCCTAGGGTGTTCTCACGACTCCTGCGGGTGCCGGATTGGCATTCCCGCCGCAGGTGGGGGCAGGATGCGTCCCTGGGCGCGAGCGTCTGACGACGGACCCGGGTCCGGGGACCGTCCGAGGACCCTGGCAGCATCGGCTTCGCTGTGCCCGATATGCGGCTCCGCCGCGTGGCACGCCTCAATGGCAAGAAAGACACGGGAGTAACAACATGAACCGCAGTGAGCTGGTGGCCGCGCTGGCCGACCGCGCCGAGGTGACCCGCAAGGACGCCGACGCCGTGCTGGCCGCGTTCGCCGACGTCGTCGGCGAGATCGTCTCCAAGGGGGACGAGAAGGTCACCATCCCTGGCTTCCTCACCTTCGAGCGCACCCACCGTGCCGCTCGCACCGCGCGCAACCCGCAGACCGGTGACCCGATCCAGATCCCGGCCGGTTACAGCGTGAAGGTCTCCGCGGGCTCGAAGCTCAAGGAAGCGGCCAAGGGCAAGTGACGCTGCCCGTACACCACGGGACGGTGTACGAAGTCTGAGAGACGACGACGGGGCGGCCACCCGGCACCGGGTGGCCGCCCCGTCGTTGTACCGGCTGTCAGCCGAGCGCCTTGCCCGGCAGCTCCGCCTTCGCGCCGAGCTCCACGAGCTTGTCCATGAAGTTCTCGTAGCCCCGGTTGATCAGGTCGATGCCGTGCACCCGGGAGGTGCCCTGGGCGGCCAGGGCGGCGATCAGGTACGAGAAGCCGCCGCGCAGGTCGGGGATGACCAGGTCGGCGCCCTGGAGGCGGGTGGGGCCGCTCACGACCGCCGAGTGCAGGAAGTTGCGCTGTCCGAAGCGGCAGTCGGAGCCGCCGAGGCACTCGCGGTACAGCTGGATGTGGGCGCCCATCTGGTTGAGCGCGGAGGTGAAGCCGAGACGGGACTCGTAGACCGTCTCGTGGATGATGGACAGGCCGGTGGCCTGGGTGAGGGCGACGACCAGCGGCTGCTGCCAGTCGGTCTGGAAGCCCGGGTGCACGTCCGTTTCGAGGGCGATGGACTTCAACTGCCCGCCGGGGTGCCAGAAACGGATGCCCTCGTCGTCGATCTCGAAGGCACCGCCCACCTTCCGGTAGGTGTTGAGGAACGTCATCATGGAGCGCTGCTGCGCGCCCCGGACGTAGATGTTGCCCTCGGTGGCGAGCGCCGCGGACGCCCAGGAGGCGGCCTCCAGCCGGTCCGGGAGGGCGCGGTGGGCGTAGCCGCCGAGCTGGTCCACGCCGGTGATGCGGATGGTGCGGTCGGTGTCCATCGCGATGATGGCGCCCATCTTCTGCAGCACGCAGATGAGGTCCTCGATCTCCGGCTCCACGGCCGCGTTCGAGAGTTCCGTGACGCCCTCGGCGAGCACGGCGGTCAGCAGCACCTGCTCGGTCGTGCCGACGGAGGGGTACGGCAGCCGGATCTTCGTGCCGCGCAGCCGCTGCGGCGCCTCCAGGTACTGCCCGTCCGCGCGCTTCTCGATCCGCGCGCCGAACTGCCGCAGCACGTCGAAGTGGAAGTCGATGGGCCGGCCGCCGATGTCGCAGCCGCCGAGGCCGGGGATGAAGGCGTGGCCGAGGCGGTGCAGCAGCGGGCCGCAGAAGAGGATCGGGATGCGGCTGGACCCCGCGTGGGCGTCGATGTCGGCGACGTTCGCGCTCTCCACCCGGGTCGGGTCGAGCACCAGTTCGCCAGGCTCCTCACCCGGCCGCACCGACACGCCGTGCAGCTGGAGCAGTCCGCGGACCACGCGGACGTCGCGGATGTCCGGGACGTTGCGCAGCCGGCTCGGCGCACTGCCGAGCAGGGCGGCGACCATGGCCTTCGGTACGAGGTTCTTCGCACCGCGGACACGGATCTCGCCCTCCAGCGGGGTTCCGCCGTGGACAAGCAGGACATCGTCGTTGACGGTCATGTATCTCGCGTTCCGATGAGTTGGGCAAGGGCCGGAGAGACAGAGTAGTCGCCGCCGCCCCCTCCGCTGTAAGCCCGAGGACCGCTCAGCACTGTCATAGCTCTGTCACAATACGAACCGTTCCGTACCGGGCACATGGGGTCACGGGGGCCGTCGGCGGGGGCGCCGCGCGCCCGGGGCGCGGCCGTCCGCCCTGAGCCGCGTTCACTCCTGGTGCCTGATTGGCTCCCCATGGGACGGGAAGATGCGGGATCATGTCTGGCATGACCGAGGTGTCCTCGCTCACAGGGCGGCTGCTCGTGGCCACCCCCGCCCTGGCGGACCCGAACTTCGACCGTGCGGTGGTGCTCCTCCTCGACCACGACGAGGAGGGCTCGCTGGGTGTCGTCCTCAACCGTCCGACACCGGTGGACGTCGGCGACATCCTGGAGGGCTGGGCCGACCTGGCCGGCGAACCCGGCGTCGTCTTCCAGGGCGGGCCGGTCTCGCTGGACTCGGCCCTCGGCGTGGCGGTCATCCCGGGCGGCGCGTCCGGCGACGCCGCCCCGCTCGGCTGGCGGCGGGTGCACGGCGCGATCGGCCTGGTCGACCTGGAGGCCCCGCCGGAGCTGCTGGCCTCCGCGCTCGGCTCGCTGAGGATCTTCGCCGGGTACGCCGGCTGGGGCCCCGGCCAGCTGGAGGACGAACTGGCCGAAGGCGCCTGGTACGTCGTGGAGTCCGAGCCCGGCGACGTCTGCTCGCCGTTCCCCGAACGGCTCTGGCGCGAGGTGCTGCGCCGTCAGCGCAACGAGCTGGCGATGGTGGCCACGTACCCCGACGACCCCTCGCTCAACTGACGGGCGCCCTTCGCTCAACCCTTGCGTGTGCGCTTCAGTACCCTTGGCCGTATGAGCACTCTCGAGCCCGAGCGCGGGACTGGTACGGGGACACTCGTAGAGCCCACGCCGCAGACTTCCCACGGCGACGGTGACCACGAGCGCTTCGCCCACTACGTCCAGAAGGACAAGATCATGGCGAGCGCCCTCGACGGGACGCCCGTCGTGGCGCTGTGCGGCAAGGTCTGGGTGCCGGGCCGCGACCCGAAGAAGTACCCCGTCTGCCCCATGTGCAAGGAGATCTACGAATCCATGGGCGCGGGCGGTGACGACAAGGGCAAGGGTGGCGACAAGTGACCGCCCCGCCGTTCGCTGAGTGACCGTTCCTGAGCGAAGTCCGGGAGGCCCCCGGGGTGCGCCGCCGCGCGCCCCGGGGGCCTTCTCGTGCCCGCCGTCGGGCGGTTTCCCCCGCTGCGGGGCCGGCCGTGCTCTGCGCCGCGGTTCCGCGTCGCGCCCCTGCGGCATGTCACGGAGTGGTGGAGACCTCTTGTGGGCATGTTCATGAAGTCCATAGCCTCCGCTTGTCGTCGTACGGAGCGAAACCTGGGTTGCGCACAGTGCAACGCGATGCCGCGACATCCCTCGGAGGCACTCCGTGAAGCTGTCCGTCCGACTGGCCGCCGTGGCGGCCGCCCCGGCCACCGCCGCCTGCGCCCCGCAGGCGTCCGGCACCTCCTCCTCCGGCAAGGACGAACAGACCGGCACCCTGCGCGTCCGGCTGTCCCAGGAGGTCGACGACGAGCCGGAGGAACGGGTCGTCCGGGCCGTGGCCGACGGCTTCGAGAAGGCGCGCGAGGGCACCGAGGTCACCGCCGATCACCTCCCGGTCGAGTCCCGCGCCCGGCGCATCAAGGCCGCCTTCAACGACCCCGCGAGCGCCCCCGACGTCATCGCGTACGGCGGCGGCTGCTGCGCACACAGGGGGAGGAGCCGTGCATCACTTCGCCGGCACGGTGCGGCGGTCGTGGCGGGCGGCCGCCGAGGGGGCGGCCCTGCTGACCGCGGCGGTGGTCGCCTTCCCGCTGTACTCGACGGTGCTGAGCGCCTTCGAACCGGCCGGGGAGACCGATTCGGCGACCCCCCGGCCGTGGACGCTCGCCCCTTCTCCGCATTCCTTCCGGCGGGTCTTCGACAACAGGAATTCGGCCGGTACTCCGTCGACAGTCCGGTCGTCGCCGGCACCGTCGTGATCGTTTCGGCGCTGATCGCGTTTCTCGCCGCGACCGCCGTGACCCGATTCCGGTTCCGCTTCCGGACCACCCCGCTGGATCATGTTCCTGGTGGCCCGGACGGTGCCCGTGGAGGGGCTGACGATCCCCCTGTTCTTCCTCCTGTTCTCCCTCATGCGGGACTTCGGCCGGCTGAACACCCTGGGCTCGCTGATCCTGCCGCACATCGCCTTCTCACTGCCCTTCGCGATCCGGATGCTGCGCGGGTCCGTGAAGGTGCCGCGGGCGCTGGAGGAGGCCGCGTACACCGACGGGGCGAGCCGGGCGCGATTCCTCCGGCAGACCCTTTTCCCGCTGGTCTTCCCGGGGCTGGTGGCCACCAGCGTGTTTTCCTTCGTCTCGGCCTGGAACGGCTTTCTCTTCGTCAAGTCGTTCATCATCAGCGACACCGCGCAGCCCACGCTGCCAATGGCCCTGCTGGTGTTCCGCACACCGGACGAGCCGGACCGGGGCGGCGTGATGGCGGCGTCCACGGTGATGACGATTTCGGAGCTGGTGTTCTTCGTGCTGGTGCAGCGCCGACTGGTGTCGGGGCTCGGTGGAGCGGTAAAGGACTGATCTGGTGGACGTGATTCCCGAACCCCTGCGGACGACGGCCCCCGAGGACGGATTCCTCGAACTCGGGCCCCGCACGCGGCTGGCCGCGCCCGCCGGCACCGAACGCACGGAACGCTGGCTGCGTGCCGTGCTGGGCGCCGCCACCGGCCTGCCGCTGCTCCCGGCGCAGGAGCCCGGCGACGACGTCGTCCGCCTCTCGGTCGACCCGGCCGTCACCGGCGACCTCGGCGCGGAGGGCTACCGCCTCGCCGTCACGCCCACCGGCGTGGACCTGGCCGGCGGCGGCCCCGCCGGGCTCTTCTGGGGCGCCCAGACACTGCGTCAACTGCTCGGCCCCGACGCCTTCCGGCGCGCCCCGCTGCCCGGCCGCACCTGGCGCCTGCCGCTGACCCGGGTGGAGGATTCACCCCGATTCCGCTGGCGCGGCCTCATGCTCGACGTGGCCCGGCACTTCATGCCCAGGGACGGTGTGCTGCGCTACCTGGATCTCATGGCCGCGCACAAACTGAACGTCCTCCACTTCCACTTGACGGACGACCAGGGCTGGCGTCTGGAGATCAAGCGGTATCCCCGGCTGACCGAGATCGGTTCCTGGCGGGCGCGCACCAAAATCGGCCACCGGGCCTCGCCGTTGTGGGAGGAGAAGCCGCACGGTGGCCACTACACCCACGACGACATCCGGGAGATCGTCGCCTACGCCGCCGAGCGGCATATCACGGTGGTCCCGGAAATCGACATACCGGGGCACTCGCAGGCCGCCGTCGCCGCGTATCCGGAACTCGGCAACACCGACGTCATCGACACCACCGCCCTCACCGTCTGGGACACCTGGGGGATCTCTCCGAACGTACTCGCCCCCACCGACTCCACCCTGCGCTTCTACGAGGGCGTGTTCGAGGAAGTCCTCGACCTGTTTCCCTCGCGGTTCATTCACGTCGGCGGCGACGAATGCCCGAAGGAGCAGTGGCGGCGGTCGCCCGCCGCGCAGGCACGGATCCGGGAACTCGGACTGGCCGGCGAGGACGCGTTGCAGGCATGGTTCATCGGCCACTTCGACACGTGGCTCACCGCGCGCGGGCGCCGCCTGATCGGCTGGGACGAGATCCTGGAAGGCGGGCCGCCCGCGGGGGTGGCGGTGTCCTCGTGGCGCGGCTACGCGGGCGGGATCGCCGCCGCCCGGGCCGGCCACGACGTGGTGATGTGCCCCGAGCAGCAGGTGTACCTGGACCACCGGCAGGCCGGCGGCGCGGACGAGCCCGTGCCGATCGGATACGTGCGCACCCTGGAGGACGTCTACCGCTTCGAGCCCGTTCCCCCGGGGCTCGGCGAGGAGCAGGCCCGGCACGTCCTGGGCACGCAGGCCAACGTGTGGACCGAGGTGATGGAGGACCAGGCCCGCGTGGACTACCAGGTCTTCCCGCGGCTCGCCGCCTTCGCGGAGGTGGCGTGGAGCGCCCTGCCCGCCCCCGCGGCACGGGACTTCACCGGCTTCGAACGCCGGATGGCCGCCCACTACCGGCGACTCGACGCCCTGGGCGTCGCCTACCGGCCGCCCGCCGGGCCCCGGCCCTGGCAGCAGCGCCCCGGCGTCCTCGGCCGCCCGATCGACGGACCGCCCCCGGTCAGGTAGACCGGCGGGCAGCCCCGGTCGGGTGGGCAGCCCCGGTCGGGTGGGCGGGCCCGATCGGGCGGGTGGGCCTGAACGGGCAGGTCTCGAACAAGCGAGAAAAAAAGCGGACAAGGGTCACCGGAGAGTGCCCATTCCTGCTGACCGGCGATGCGCGGTGATGTGTGTGCAAATCGGGCCATCTCCCCGATGAGGTGGGCGAACGTCTCCTAGCGGACCCCCGTCCTCGGTCGCTGCGAAGATGTGCCAGAGTTGCCACGTCCGCCCTGTCGGCACGTACCGTACGGCCACACAGGCGGGACCAGGTGGGGCAGCGGGAAGGGGCAGCCGGTTTGACCACGCACGCACCGCAGGCGGCGCAGGCCGTCACCCTGCCCGGCACGCTGGACGAGGCCGTGGCGGCACTCACCGCCATGCCCGCCGCCGTACCCGTGGCGGGCGGCACCGACCTGATGACCGCCGTCAACTCCGGTCAGCTCAGGCCCGCCGCGCTGGTCGGCCTCGGCCGGATCAGCGAGATCCGCGGCTGGCAGTACCAGGACGGCCACGCCCTGCTCGGCGCCGGACTCACGCACGCGCGCATGGGCCGCCCCGACTTCGCCGCCCTGATCCCGGCGCTCGCCGCCGCCGCGCGCGCCGCGGGCCCGCCGCACATCCGCAACGCCGGCACCCTGGGCGGCAACATCGCCACCGCGGCCCCCACGGGCGACGCGCTGCCCGTGCTGGCCGCCCTGGAGGCGACGCTGATCGTCGCGGGCCCGGGCGGAGCCCGCCGGGAGGTCCCGGTGTCGCACCTGCTGGCGGGCGTGGAGATGCTGCGCGCCGGTGAACTCATCGGGTACGTGCGCGTGCCCCTGCTGCACGCTCCGCAGGTCTTCCTCAAGGCGACCGGTCGCACCGGCCCGGGGCGGGCCCTCGCCTCCGTCGCGCTGGTCCTCGACCCGGCCCGGCGGGGGGTGCGGTGCGCCGTGGGAGCCATAGCGCCGATGCCGCTGCGGCCCCTGGAGGCCGAGCAGTGGGTCACGCAGCTGATCGACTGGGACAACGGCCGTGCGATCGTCCCCGAGGCGCTCACCGCCTTCGGCGAGTACGTCGCGGCGGCCTGCATCCCCGACGCGCCCGAGGCCGAGGACGGGTCGGTCCCACAGCTTCCGCCCGCTGTACTGCACCTGCGGCGCACCGTCGCCGCGCTGGCCCGACGAGCACTGGGGAGGGCGCTGTCGTGACCGACGACCAGCACGGAGAGGGCACGCCCCAGGGCGGCGGACGCTGGGACCCGCTGCCCCAGGGCGACTACGACGACGGCGCCACCGCCTTCGTGCAGCTCCCCGAGGGCGGCATCGACGCGCTGCTGGCCGCCGCCGACAGCCCGCTCGCCGCGCCCGGCCACGGCTACGTGCCGCCGCAGATCACGGTCACGCCCGGCCCCGGCACCGACCCCGCCGCCCCCGGCACCTGGGGCGTGCCCCCTGAAGGGGCGCGGTGGCCCGAACCGGGCGCGGCGCACCAGGGCGCCGGCCAGGACCGGTTCACGTACGACCCCGGGGTCGCCGGGCAGTGGCACTTCGAGGAGGCCGCCGGGCAGCAGGGCGACGCCGGGCAGCCGCAGGCCGCCCCCGCGCCCGGCCACGACGTGACCGGGCAGTGGTCCATCCCGGTCGCGAACGGCGACCTCCCCGACGAGTCGGGCGAGTTCACGACGTCGGCGCTGGTGGAGCAGTGGGGCGGCACGCCGCCGGCCACGCTGCCGGGCGGCGCGCCCGCGCCCTGGGCCACCGGCACCGGGGAGCCGTGGGGCCACGCCGCGGGGCAGCGGTTCTCCACCGACGCCCCCGAGGCGCACCCGGCGGACGGCACCGGGGCGGGCGCCGCGGGGCACGGCAGTGCCCAGGGGGCGCCGGGGGGCCAGGAGGGCGTGCAGACGCCCGAACGGCCCGCAGGGGCGCCGCAGGACGCGCCGGAGGCGCCGGAGGGCGCACAGGCCGCCGAGGGCCCGTCCCAGGGCCCTGGCGAGGACCTCGCCGGAGCCGGGAGCCCGGCCGCGCAGGCCGCCGAGGAGGCCGCGCCGGCCGGGTTCGCTCCGACGGCGGACGCGCAGGCCGGGGCCGCGCCCGCCGGGGATGTGCCGATCGGGGCCGTACCGACTGGGGCCGCGTCCGCCGGGGACGTGCAGAACGGGGCCACGCCCGCCGGGAACGCGCCCGCCGGGGACGTGCCGATCGGGGCCGCGCCCGCCGGGGACGTGCCGATCGGGGCCGCGCCCGCCGGGAACGTGCCCGCCGGGGACGTGCCGATCGGGGCCGCACCCGCCGGGGACGTGCCCGCCGGGGACGTGCAGAACGGGGCCGTATCCGCCGGGGACACGCAGGCCGGGAACGCGCAGGCCGGGGCCGTACCGGTCGGCGACGCGCGGAGCGGGACCGTACCGGTCGGGCCCGAGTCCGCCGGGGAGCCGGTGCCCGCCGGTCCCGGGAGCGAGCCGGACGCCGCGGCGGCGGGGCCGGCCGGCACCGTCCCGCACGAGGAGCACCCCCTCGCCTCGTACGTGCTGCGCGTCAACGGCAGCGACCGTCCCGTCACCGACGCGTGGATCGGGGAGTCGCTGCTCTACGTGCTGCGGGAGCGGCTCGGCCTCGCGGGCGCCAAGGACGGCTGCTCGCAAGGCGAGTGCGGGGCGTGCAACGTCCAGGTCGACGGGCGGCTCGTCGCCTCCTGCCTGGTGCCCGCGGTCACCGCGGCCGGCAGCGAGGTGCGCACCGTGGAGGGCCTGGCCGTCGACGGGCAGCCGTCGGACGTGCAGCGGGCACTCGCCAGGTGCGGTGCCGTGCAGTGCGGCTTCTGCGTGCCCGGCATGGCGATGACCGTGCACGACCTGCTGGAGGGCAACCCGGCGCCGACCGAGCTGGAGAGCCGCCAGGCGCTGTGCGGCAACCTGTGCCGCTGCTCGGGCTACCGGGCCGTGCTGGAGGCCGTCCAGGACGTCGTCGCCGAGCGCGCGGCGCACTCCGCGCCGGACGCGCCCGAACACGACGCCGGCGAACCGCGTATCCCTCAGCAGGCGGGCCCCGGGGCCGGCGTCAACCCGTCGGCGTTCGAGTCCCCCGGGACACCGCCCGGACCGCATGACCAGCCGTACGGACAGGGACAGGACGGAGGCCAGGCGTGAGCGACGAAGCCGCCACCGCGACCACCACCGCCGAGGCGGTACCCGCCGCGGAGCCGCTCCCGCACGGCCTCGGCGCCTCCCTGCCCGCCGCCGACTCCCGCGCCAAGACCGAGGGCACCTTCCCGTACGCCGCCGACCTGTGGGCCGAGGGCCTGCTGTGGGCGGCCGTCCTGCGCTCACCGCACCCGCACGCGCGGATCGTGTCCATCGACACCTCCCACGCGCGCGAGATGCCCGGCGTGCGGGCCGTCGTCACCCACGAGGACGTGCCGGGCTCCCCGCTGCACGGACGCGGCAAGGCCGACCGCCCGGTGTTCGCCTCCGACCTGGTACGCCATCACGGCGAACCGATCGCCGCCGTCGCCGCCGACCACCCGGACACCGCGCGGATGGCGGCGGCGGCCGTCATCGTCGAGTACGAGGTGCTCGACCCGGTGACCGACCCGGAGCAGGCCTTCGAGGCGGAGCCGCTGCACCCCGACGGCAACCTGATCCGGCACATCCCGCTGCGGCACGGCGACCCCGACGCGGCCGGCGAGGTCGTCGTCGAGGGCCTGTACCGCATCGGCCGTCAGGACCCCGCCCCCATCGGCGCCGAGGCGGGCCTCGCGGTCCCGCGCCCCGACGGCGGCGTGGAGCTGTACCTCGCCTCCACCGACCCGCACACCGACCGCGACACGGCCGCCGCCTGCTACGGGCTGGAGCCCGAGCGCGTCAAGGTCGTCGTCACCGGCGTGCCCGGCGCCACCGCCGACCGCGAGGACCAGGGCTTCCAGCTCCCGCTCGGCCTGCTGGCGCTGAAGACCGGCTGCCCGGTGAAGCTGACGGCCACCCGCGAGGAGTCCTTCCTGGGCCACCCGCACCGCCACCCCACGCTGCTGCGCTACCGCCACCACGCCGACGCCGAGGGCACCTTGGTGAAGGTCGAGGCGCAGATCCTGCTGGACGCGGGCGCGTACGCGGACACCTCGGCCGAGGCACTGGCCGCGGCGGTCGCCTTCGCCTGCGGCCCGTACGTCGTCCCGAACGCCTTCATCGAGGGCTGGGCCGTACGCACCAACAACCCGCCCTCCGGCCATGTGCGCGGCGAGGGCGCGATGCAGGTCTGCGCCGCCTACGAGGCGCAGATGGACAAGCTGGCCAAGAAGCTCGGCATCGAACCGGCGGAACTGCGCCTGCGCAACGTCATGGCGACGGGGGACGTCCTGCCCACCGGTCAGACGGTGACGTGCCCGGCACCGGTCGCGGAACTGCTCCAGGCGGTACGGGACTTCCCGCTGCCCAGGCTCCCCAAGGACACGCCCGAGGACGAGTGGCTGCTGCCCGGCGGCCCCGAGGGCGCGGGCGAACCGGGTGCGGTGCGCCGGGGCGTCGGCTACGGGCTGGGCATGGTGCACATGCTCGGCGCGGAGGGCGCCGACGAGGTCTCCACGGCGACCGTGAAGGTGCAGGACGGCGTGGCGACCGTGCTCTGCGCCGCCGTCGAGACCGGGCAGGGCTTCACCACCCTCGCCCGGCAGATCGTCCAGGAGACGCTCGGCATCGACGAGGTGCACGTGGCGCCGGTCGACACCGACCAGCCGCCGGCCGGCGCCGGCTGCCGCGGCCGCCACACCTGGGTGTCGGGCGGTGCGGTGGAACGCGCGGCGAAGATGGTCCGTACGCAGCTGTTGCAGCCGCTGGCGCACAAGTTCGGCATGTCCACCGAGCTGCTGCAGATCACCGACGGCAAGATCACGTCGTACGACGGGGTGCTGTCGACCACCGTGACCGAGGCGCTGGAGGGCAAGGAGCTGTGGGCGACCGCGCAGTGCCGCCCGCACCCGACCGAGCCGCTGGACGGGGCCGGGCAGGGCGACGCCTTCGTCGGGCTCGCCTTCTGCGCGATCCGCGCGGTGGTGGACGTCGACATCGAGCTCGGCTCGGTACGGGTGGTGGAGCTGGCGGTCGCCCAGGACGTCGGCCGGGTGCTGCACCCGGCGCAACTGGCGGCGCGCATCGAGGCGGGCGTCACGCAGGGCGTCGGGATCGCCCTCACGGAGAACCTGCGCACGCCCCGGGGCGTCATACGGCATCCCGACCTCACCGGCTACGCCCTGCCGACGGCGCTGGACGCGCCCGACATCCGGATCGTGAAGCTGGTCGAGGAGCGGGACGTGGTCGCGCCCTTCGGCGCCAAGGCGGTCAGCGCGGTGCCGGTCGTGGCGTCGCCGGCGGCGATCGCCGCGGCGGTGCGGGCGGCGACGGGCCGGCCGGTGAACCGGCTGCCGATCCGGCCGCAGGCGGCGGTGGTGACGGGGCAGTGAGGCTGCTCGACCGCTGACGTTCGCTCAGTGACGTGTGCTCAATGGCATGCGCCTGCTGACGTTCGCTCAGTGACGTGTGCTCAATGGCACGCGCCTGCTGACGTTCGCTTGCTGAAGTTCGCTGACTGTTCGCGCAGGTCGGAGCCGTTGTCAGTGGTGGCGCGTAGTGTGCTGGGCAGTGGGGACGGCCGCGCGGGCACGGACGGCGGGCGTACCCCCTGGACCAGCACGCGCCGGGGGAGCCATGAGCACGATCGACGCCGCTGTCGCGGTGATCACCCTGACCGAGGACCAACTCGACCCGTACGTCACCCACGCGCCCACGCGCCGCTGGCTGACGGGTCCCGGACTGCCGGGCGGCAGCGCCCTGATGACGTTCGAGGCCCTGCGCAGCAACGGCCTGCGGACGGTGGCCGACTCCACGTCCGAGCCCGACCGCCTGGTGGCCCGGCTGCGCGAACAGCTCGTCATAGGCGGCCTGTCGGTCCCGGACGGCCTCCAGTCGGAGTCGGTGCTGCTGGACGGCGCGACCGGCGAGGTCTCCACCACGTACGTCTTCCACGACCGCCCCGACCTGATGGACAGCCGCCCGCTGGCCCCGTCGCTGCGGACGCTGGTGCGGTTCGCCGCGGCGACGGAGGAACTGGCGGATCTGCGCGGCCAGTTCGCCTCCTACGCCGGGCGCTTCGGGCCGAAGGCGGTGGCGGAGGCGACGCGGCAGCTGCTGGCGGTGTTCGAGGAGGGGACGGGACCGGACGGCGCGCTGCCGCCGTACTGGCGGATGGCGGCGCTGATCCGCCCGCTCGCCCTGATGGCCGGCCCCGGCACCCGGTCCGGCCTCGCCCTGGACCTGCCGCCGCGCCTGCTGGACCGGGAGTTCGGCCCCGGCCGGATCGCCCGCTTCGAGGACGTCGACTTCCCCACCACCCTCACCCACCAACCGACCCGCCGCTTCCTGCGCGAGACCGGCCTGCCCGAGGACGGCTTCCTCCTCCGCCTCGACACGGACGTCCCGCTGCCCACCCTGACCGAGTACTACACCGACGAGCGCCCCGGCGACCTCCCCGCCGACCGGCTCCCCGACCGGGCCGGCCACCTGATACGCCTTGGCCACCTCGTCGAGGGCAACAGCCTGGTCGTCGACGGCGCCACGGGCGAGGTCCTGAACTGGAGCGAACCCGAGGCGAGACTCCGCCCTCTCAACACGGACCTGTCCACCCTCGCCTTCACCCTCTGGCTGCTGCACCGCGAGAAGGCCATCGACGCCGCCTCGGACCACGAGCTGACGACCGAGGCCTACGACCAGCTCGCGGCGACGATGATCGACGTCCTGCGCCGGATCGACCCCACGGGCACGGTCGACCGCTCGGGCTGGCACGCCTGGACGGACCTGCTCCGGGACGAGACGTGCGGCGTTCTGTAGGACCTCGGCAGCCGGGCGAAACGGGTGCGTCCTCGCAGCCGTCATCGGTCCGTGCCGGCATCCGTTCCTCGTGCCCCTCGCGTTCCGCCGCCGGGAAACTCGGCGAACCCTCCGGAAACCGCCTTCGAGGAGGTGAGGCCTGTTCTACGGGCGGCTGCGAACGACTTGGACGCAGGAGCGGCGCTCTGCCGAACGTCCCGTTCGGGTCCTGGAGGCCGTGGCGGGAATGGAACCCGCGTGGTGGATGGTCCGATCTGGAAGCCCGAGACGGACCGGCCCGATGACGACGACGGAGCGGCCGGCGCCCTCGTACCGGCCAACTGAGACGGCAACTGAGACGGACACGGCAAAAGGGCGGCACCTCGGGAAGGGTGCCGCCCTGTCGTCCTGCCTGGTCAGGCCATCCAGAGGCCGTGGCGGGAATCGAACCCGCGTAACCCGCTTTGCAGGCGAGTCCCTCAACCACTCGGGCACACGGCCGTGTGCTGTGACGTGCTTCGACCGTAGGGGTGGGGAGGCCGGGCCTCAAGAGAAGGGGCGGGGGTGCAACAGGACTGCCATACGCCGTTCATGAAAGGGGGGGACTACGCCGGAGGTCTGAGGCGATCACCGACTTTTGACAGGGGTCATATCGGGTCGTGCCCCTTACGCTGGCGGGTATGAGTGCCCTGGACCCGCGCGACACCGACGTCGCGGCCGCCCCGCCCGCCCCGTCGGCCCCCGACAGCGAAGGGGTGCTGGGCCGGTCGTACCGGGCGCTGAGCGTGGGCATCGTCTCGGTCGTGCTGCTGATCGCCTTCGAGGCCACGGCCGTGGGCACGGCGATGCCGGTGGCGGCGCGGGAGCTGAACGGGGTGCCGCTGTACGCGTTCGCCTTCTCGGCGTACTTCACGACGAGCCTGTTCGCGATGGTGCTGGCCGGACAGTGGTCGGACCGGCGGGGGCCGCTCGCCCCGCTGACCACCGGGATCGCCGCCTTCGCCGCGGGACTGCTGCTGTCCGGCACGGCCGGGGCGATGTGGCTGTTCATCCTCGGCCGGGCGGTGCAGGGGCTCGGCGGCGGGATGGTGATCGTGGCGCTGTACGTCGTGGTAGGACGGGCGTATCCGGAGCGGCTGCGGTCGGCGATCATAGCGGCGTTCGCGGCGAGTTGGGTGGTGCCGTCGGTGGTCGGCCCGCTCGCGTCGGGCGCGGTGACCGAGCACCTGGGCTGGCGCTGGGTCTTCCTCGGCATACCGGTGCTGGTGCTGCTGCCCGTGGCGCTCGCGCTGCCCCGGATCCGTACGCGGGCGTCCGGACCGGTGGCGGACGGGGCCGGGCCGGGCTCCTTCGACCGGCGCCGTATCCGCCTCGCCCTCGGCATCTCGTTCGGCGCGGGCCTGCTCCAGTACGCCGCGCAGGACCTGCGCTGGCTCGCCGTGCTGCCCGGCGCGGCGGGCGCCGCACTGCTGGTCCCGGCGGTCCTGGGCCTGCTGCCGCGCGGTACCTGCCGGGCGGCGCGCGGACTGCCCTCGGTCGTGCTGCTGCGCGGCGTCGCGGCGGGGTCGTTCATCACCGCGGAGTCCTTCGTGCCGCTGATGCTGGTCACCCAGCGCGGCCTGTCCCCCACGCTCGCCGGTTTCTCGCTGGCGGCGGGCGGGGCGACCTGGGCGCTGGGCTCATGGCTGCAGTCGCGCCCGCGCCTGGAGCCGTACCGGGAGCGCCTGACGACGCTGGGCATGCTGCTGGTCGCCGCCGCCATCGCCGCCGCCCCGAGCGTGCTGCTCGACCGCGTCCCCGTCGGGGTCGTGGCCGTCGCCTGGGGCTTCGGCTGCCTGGGCATGGGCCTGGTGATCTCCTCCACCAGCGTGCTGCTGCTCCAGCTCTCCGCCCCCGACCAGGCCGGCACCAACTCCGCCGCCCTGCAGATCTCCGACGGCCTCTCCAACGTCCTCCTGCTCGCCGCGGGCGGCGCCGCCTTCGCGGCCCTGGGCGGCGGCACGGTGACCCACGGGGCGACCGCGACCACGGCCGCCCACCCGGCCGCGTTCGCGGCGGTGTTCCTGCCGATGGCGGCGGTGGCGCTGCTGGGAGCCTGGGTGACGACGCGGTTGCGGCGGCGGTGAGTGGTACCGGTGGTACCGGTGGTGCGGGCGTGTAAACGGCGTCGGCCGTGCAGGTGGTGCGGTGGCGTGGGCGGTGCAGGCGGTCCGAGTGGTGGGCGGCGTCGGTCCGTACCGGGAAGTGGCGCGGGACGGGTGGGGCGCTGTGACGTCGGTCCCACCCTCGGGCGACCCGGGGGAGTTCGCGTCCTGGCGGCGGGTGGCCGCCGGTAGGGTGGCCCGGTCGTCCCACCCGGCCGCGCCGCCCCGACCCCCACGGAGACCGTGACTACCACCGCCGCCTCCTCGTCCTCCCATCACCTCTCGCCGGCGTTC
Organism: Streptomyces cinereospinus; assembly: GCF_042430725.1. NCBI lineage: Bacteria > Bacillati > Actinomycetota > Actinomycetes > Kitasatosporales > Streptomycetaceae > Streptomyces > Streptomyces cinereospinus. Next base: position 79,980 of record NZ_JBHMCY010000026.1, read on the forward strand.
CCCGGCCGCGCCCCCTGGGGCACCGCCAGCAAGCTGCGCGCCTGGCAGCAGGGCGCGATGGAGAAGTACATCCAGGAGCAGCCGCGTGACTTCCTGGCGGTCGCCACGCCCGGCGCCGGCAAGACGACCTTCGCGCTGACACTGGCGTCCTGGCTGCTGCACCACCACGTCGTGCAGCAGGTGACCGTGGTCGCGCCCACCGAGCACCTGAAGAAGCAGTGGGCGGAGGCCGCGGCACGCATAGGGATCAGGCTCGACCCCGAGTACAGCGCCGGGCCGCTCGGCAGGGACTACCACGGGGTCGCGGTGACCTACGCGGGTGTCGGCGTACGGCCCATGCTGCACCGCAACCGCGTCGAGCAGCGCAAGACCCTCGTCATCCTGGACGAGATCCACCACGCCGGCGACTCCAAGTCCTGGGGCGAGGCCTGCCTGGAGGCCTTCGAGCCGGCGACCCGGCGGCTGGCGCTGACGGGTACGCCGTTCCGGTCGGACACCAACCCCATCCCCTTCGTGACGTACGAGGAGGGCGCGGACGGCATCCGGCGCTCGTCGGCCGACTACACGTACGGCTACGGCTCCGCCCTCGCCGACAACGTCGTCCGCCCGGTGATCTTCCTGTCCTACAGCGGCAACATGCGCTGGCGGACCAAGGCCGGCGACGAGATCGAGGCGCGGCTCGGCGAGCCGATGACCAAGGACGCGATCAGCCAGGCCTGGCGCACCGCGCTCGACCCGCGCGGCGACTGGATGCCGGCCGTGCTGCGCGCCGCCGACCAGCGGCTGACCGAGGTCAGGAAGGCGATCCCGGACGCGGGCGCGCTGGTCATCGCCTCCGACCAGGACTCGGCCCGCGCCTACGCCAAGCTGATCCGGGACATCACCGGCCACAAGGCGACCCTGGTGCTCTCCGACGACGCGGGCGCCTCCGACCGGATCGACGAGTTCAGCAACAGCACCGACCGCTGGATGGTCGCCGTCCGCATGGTGTCCGAGGGCGTCGACGTGCCGCGCCTCGCGGTCGGGGTGTACGCGACGACGATCTCCACGCCGCTGTTCTTCGCACAGGCCGTCGGCCGTTTCGTGCGGTCCCGGCGGCGCGGCGAGACCGCGTCCGTGTTCCTGCCGACCGTGCCGGACCTGCTCTCCTTCGCCAACGAGATGGAGCGCGAGCGCGACCACGTGCTCGACAAGCCGAAGAAGGACGGCGAGGAGGACCCGTACGCCGAGGAGGACAAGCTCCTCAAGGAGGCGGAGCAGCAGAAGGACGAGGACACCGGCGAGCAGGACATGCTGCCCTTCGAGGCGCTGGAGTCCGACGCCGTCTTCGACCGGGTCATGTACAACGGCGCCGAGTTCGGGATGCAGGCCCACCCGGGCAGCGAGGAGGAGCAGGACTACCTCGGCATCCCGGGTCTGCTGGAGCCCGACCAGGTGCAGCTGCTGCTCCAGAAGCGGCAGGCGCGGCAGATCGCGCACAGCCGCAAGAAGCCGGACACCGAGGCCGACCTGCTGGAACTGCCCGCCGAGCGGCGGCCGGTGGTCAGCCACAAGGAGCTGATGGAGCTGCGGCGGCAGCTCAACAACCTGGTCGGCGCGTACGTCCACCAGAGCGGCAAGCCGCACGGGGTCATCCACACCGAACTGCGCCGGGTGTGCGGCGGCCCGCCGAGCGCGGAGGCGACGGCGGGGCAGCTGCGGCAGCGGATCGCCAAGGTGCAGGAGTGGGCCACGCGCATGCGGTGACGCCGGTGCCGTGCCCTGGCCGAGGCGCACCCTCTGTCTGTACCCGGCCGCGGGCCGGTGGCGGTCGCTCGCGCGGTCCCCGCACCCCTTGGGGGGCGCTGTGAGCCCGTGCGGATGAGGACAAACCGGAGTACCCCCTCCCGGTCTCTGACCGGATTCTGGACGGAGACTTCCGCTCAGCGGACCGGCTCGCTACTGTCCCGCTACGCACACGCCCCGTGGCAGCGCCGCCGCGGAGCGCAGCCGTGAAGCGACTGGGCCCGGACCGCCGGCCGGGCCGTCAGCCGATCGGCGGCCTCTGAGGCGCGTCGCTGACGGGACTCGGCGACGCATCCACCGCTAGGGGGCTGCCGACCTCACCACTAAGGAGTGGGCGTCGTGACCGCGGAGACCTCTCAGACACTCGACCGGGGACTGCGGGTCCTCAAACTGCTGGCCGACACGGACCACGGGCTGACCGTCACCGAGCTGTCCACCAAGCTGGGGGTGAACCGGACCGTCGTGTACCGCCTGCTCGCCACCCTGGAACAGCACGCGCTGGTCCGCCGCGACCTGGGCGGGCGCGCGCGGGTCGGGCTGGGGGTGCTGGGGCTCGGCCGGCAGGTGCACCCGCTGGTACGGGAGGCCGCGCTGCCCGCGTTGCGGTCGCTGGCCGAGGACATCGGGGCGACGGCGCACCTGACGCTGGTGGACGGGGCGGAGGCACTGGCCGTCGCCGTGGTCGAGCCGACGTGGACCGACTACCACGTGGCCTACCGGGCCGGGTTCCGCCACTCGCTGGAACGGGGCGCCGCCGGCAAGGCGATCCTCGCCGCCCGCCAGCGCCCCAGCAGCGACCCTGGCTACACCCTCACCCAGGGCGAACTGGACGCCGGCGCGTGCGGCGCCGCCGCCCCGCTGGTCGGCGTGAGCGGCGTCGAGGGCAGCGTCGGCGTGGTCATGCTGGCCGACGCGGTCCCGGAGCGGGTCGGACCGCGCGTGATGGACGCGGCGCGCGAGGTGGCGGAGGCGCTGCGCTGAGGCCGGACGGAAGGACCGGAACCGGCAGCGGCGCGAACACGTTCGCGCGCTGACGCCGGGTGCGGCGGCGACCAGCAGTGGTGTACCCCCCTGACGCCGGACGGTATCGAGCCCGGCAGCGGTGCGGATCCCTTGTTGACGCCGGACGGTGTCGGCCCGGGCTGGCAGCGGTGCGGACCCCTTCGCTGACGCCGGACGGTGTGGGGACGGGCCGGCAGCGGTGCGGACCCCTTCGCTGACGCCGGACGGTGTGGGGACGGGTGGTGGTGCGAAGGTCGCGCTGACGCCGGACGGTGTGGGGACGGGCCGGCAGCGGTGCGGACCCCTTCGCTGACGCCGGACGGTGTGGGGACGGGTGGTGGTGCGAAGGTCGCGCTGACGCCGGACGGTGTGGGGACGGGCTGGCAGCGGTGCGGACCCCTTCGTTGACGCCGGACGGTGTGGGGACGGGTGGTGGTGCGGACCCCTTCGCTGACGCCGGACGGTGTGGGGACGGGTGGTGGTGCGAATGCCGCGCTGACGCCGGACAGGATCGGGACCGGCCGTGGCGGGGACACCCCCGCGCGTTAGATTGACTCCGTGCTCTCTCGTCTCACACGCCCTTGGGCCCTCGCCGTCTGCGCCCTGCCCGTCGTCGGTCTGATCGCCGTGGCCGGGCTCGCGCCGTTGCCGTTCTCGGTGGCGCAGCCGGGGATGACGGCGAACGTGCTCGGCGAGGACCGGGGCACACCGGTGATCACCATCTCCGGTGCGCCGACCCGGGAGACCAGCGGGCAGCTGCGGATGACGACCATCGAGGCGACCGGCCCGGACACCCGGGTCCGGCTCGGTGACGTGCTCGACGGCTGGTGGCGCACCGACCAGGCGGTCATGCCCCGGGACGCCGTCTACCCGAGCGGCGACACCGTCAAGGAGATCGAGCAGCACAACGAGGCCCAGATGCGCGCGTCCCAGGACGCGGCGACCGAGGCCGCGCTCGCCCACCTCGGCCTCGACGGCAAGGGCATCGAGGTGGACCTCGAACTGGCCGACGTCGGCGGCCCCAGCGCCGGTCTGCTGTTCTCCCTCGGCATCATCGACAAGCTGGAGGGCGACGGCAGCGGCGGCGACCTCACCGGCGGGCGCACCGTGGCCGGCACCGGCACCATCGCGGCCGACGGCACGGTCGGCGCGGTCGGCGGCGTCGCCCTGAAGACCCAGGCCGCCCGCCGGGACGGCGCGACCGTCTTCCTGGTCCCGAGCGCCGAGTGCGCCGACGCCAAGTCGGAACTGCCCGCGGGCCTGCGCCTGATCCCGGTCACCAACCTGAAGGGCGCGGTCCAGTCCCTGACCGCGCTGGAGAGGGGCACGGGCGCGGTCCCCAGCTGCTGAGGCCCGCCCGGCCGCTCATCCCGCCCGGCCGCTCATCCCGCCCGGCCGCTCATCCCTCCCGCACGAACCCTTCCTGCACCAGCCAGTCCAGCGCCACCTGGTGCGGGTCCTCGCCGTCCACGTCCACCTTCGCGTTCAGGCTCTGGGCGACGGAGTTGTTCAGCTTCTTGGTGATGGGGTCGAGGATCCGCGTGATCGCCGGCCATTCCTCCAGGGTCCTGGTGTTGATCACGGGGGCCGCGTTGTAGTTCGGGAAGAACTTCTTGTCGTCCTCCATCACCACCAGGTCCATGGACTTGATGCGGCCGTCGGTCGTGAAGACCTCGCCGTAGGTGCAGCCGCCCTTCGCCGTCTGGGTGTAGATGATCCCGGTGTCCATCTGGGTGATCCGGGACGGCGGGATGTCCATGCCGTACGCCTTCTCCATGCCCGGCAGCCCGTCCTCCCGGTTGGCGAACTCGCCCTCCACGCACAGCGTCACCGCCTCCGGGTCCGACGCGGCCAGCCCGGCCACGTCCGACAGGGTCCTGGTGCCGTACTTCCGGGCGTTGGCCTGGTTCATCGCCAGCGCGTAGGTGTTGTTCAGCGTCGACGGCGCCAGCCAGGTCAGGCCGTTCCTCCGGTCGGCGTCGCGCACCGCCTCCCACTGCTGCCGCGGGTCGGGGATGGGCTCGCTGTTGCCCAGGTACGTGATCCAGGCCGTGCCCGTGTACTCGTACCCGGCGTCCGCCTCGCCGCTCTTGACCGCCTCCCGCGAGCCGACGGACCCCTGGATGCCGGTGCGGTCCAGCACGTTCGCGCCCGCCGCCTCGAAGGCGATCCCCATGATGGCGCCCAGGATCAGCTGCTCGGTGAACTCCTTCGAGGTGACCGTCAGATCGGCGCCCTTGAGCGGCTCGCCCTGCCCGATCGACCCGGGCCGCACGTCGTCGACCATCGGGGAGCCGCTGGTCAGCCCGCAGCCGGAGGCCAGCGCGAGCACCGCCGCCAGGACCGGCAACCGCCTCATGTCCCCACCTCCAGACCGCGCGGCCGCAGCAGCAGTTCCGCCAGCGAGGCCAGCCAGTCCACCAGCAGGGCCAGCACGACGGTCAGGATCGAACCCAGGATCAGCACGGGCATCCGCTGACTGGTGATGCCGGTCGTGATCAGCACGCCCAGGCCGCCGCCCCCGCCGAACGTCGCCAGCGTCGCCGTACCGACGTTGAGCACCAGGGCCGTACGCACGCCCGCCAGGATCAGCGGGACCGCCAGCGGCAGCTCCACCCGGGTCAGCACGCCCGCCGGGGACATGCCGATGCCGCGGGCCGCCTCCAGCAGCGTCGGATCGTTCGCCCTGAGGCCGGCGATCGTGTTCGACAGCACCGGCAGGATGGCGTAGGCGATGATGCCGATCAGGGCCGCCCGGCGGCCGACGCCCAGCCAGATCAACAGCAGGGCGAGCAGGCCGATCGCCGGGGTCGCCTGGCCCATGTTGGCGAACGCCATGGCTACCGGGGCGATCTTCCGGAACGCCCCGCGGGTCAGCAGGATGCCCAGCGGGATCGCGATGACCAGCACGAAGAACGTGGAGATCGCGGTGAGCTGGACGTGCTCCCACAGCGCCTCGGACACCTGGCCGCCGGACAGCGCGTTCTGCGAGATCGCGTCCAGGTCGGCCTGCCGGAACCACAGCCAGGTCGCCAGCAGCACGGCCACCACGAAGGCCGGCAGGAACGTCAGCTTCCGCCAGCCGACGCGCGGGCCGGTCCGGCTCGGCGGAGGCGGCGGCTCCCGGTCGCCGGGCACCTCGCCCTCGTCCCGGAACACGTGCCCGTGGACGTCGTGCTCGCCGGGGGGACGGCTCTGGTCCGCAGAGGTGGTCACGCCTTCGGCTCCCCTCCGTGCCCCTCCTGTTCCGCGTGCGTCTGCGCGGACCGCGTCTCCTCCAGGTCGTGCTGGTGCTCCATGGCCTCCAGCCGGTCGGCCTCCAGCAGTTCGTGCACGGAGTTCATCAGCGTCTCCATGTCGACGACGCCTGTGTACTCGCCGCGCCGCCCGGTCACCGCGACCCGCCCGGTGTTGTCCGTGAGCACCGCCTCCAGCGCGTCCCGCAGGGTGGCGTCCCGGGTGACCGTGTCGTGCACCAGGGTCCCGGCCCGGGCCAGCGAGCCCTTGGCCCGCATCAGGTCGCCCCGCCGGAGCCACTTGTAGGGGCGGCCCCGCTTGTCCAGCAGCAGGATCTCGTTGGTGCCGCTGGAGCGGAGCCGGTTGAAGATGATCTGGAGCGGGTCGTCCACGGTCACCGTCGGATAGTCGGTGATCTCCACGTCCCGTACGCGGCTGAGGTTCAGCCGCTTCAGCGCCGCGCCGGCGCCGACGAAACCGGAGACGAAGTCGTCCGCCGGGTTGGTGAGGATCGCCTCCGGGGTGTCGAACTGCGCGATGTGCGACCGCTCGCGCAGCACCGCGATCCGGTCCGCCAGCTTGATCGCCTCGTCGAAGTCGTGCGTGACGAACACGATGGTCTTGTGCAGCTCGCGCTGGAGCCGGATCAGCTCGTCCTGGAGGTGGTCCCGGGTGATCGGGTCCACCGCGCCGAACGGCTCGTCCATCAGCAGCACCGGCGGATCGGCGGCCAGCGCCCGCGCCACGCCCACCCGCTGCTGCTGCCCGCCGGACAGCTGGCGCGGGTAGCGGCCGTGGAACTCGCCCGGATCGAGCCCGACCAGGTCGAGCATCTCCTCGACCCGGTCCCGGATCCGCGTCTTCGACCAGCCGACCATCTTGGGCACCAGCGCGATGTTCTGGGCGACCGTCATGTGCGGGAACAGGCCGGACGCCTGGATGGCGTAGCCGACCTTGCGGCGCAGCCCGACCGGGTCGATGTGGGTGACGTCCTCGCCGTCGATGCGGATGCGGCCGCCGGTCGGCTCGATCAACCGGTTGATCATCTTCAGGGTCGTCGACTTCCCGCACCCGGACGGGCCGACGAAGACGACCGTCTCACCCGCCTTGATCTCCATGCTGACGTTGTCGACGGCGGGCTGCGGACTGCTTGGGTACCGCTTGCTCAGGTTCTCCAGCTCGATGGTCGCGCCATGGGACTCAGACACGGATCCCCCTAGAAATGGTCAGCCGCCCGATCAGGACGTACGCGGCGTCGAACAGCAGGGCCAGGACGATGATCCCGAGCGTGCCCGCGAGCACCTGGTTCAGCGCGTTCGCGCTGCCCAGGGAGGCGATTCCGCGGAAGATCAGGTTGCCCAGGCCGGGGCCCGAGGCGTACGCGGCGATGGCGGCGATGCCCATCAGCATCTGGGTCGAGACCCGGATGCCGGTCAGGATCGGCGGCCAGGCGAGCGGCAGCTCGACCCGCACCAGCCGCCTCGTCCGGGACATGCCGATGCCGGTGGCCGCGTCCACCAGCGCCGGGTCGACGCCGCGCAGTCCCACGATCGCGTTGCGCACGATCGGCAGCAGTCCGTACAGCGTCAGCGCGATGACGGTGGGCGGCACGCCGAGCCCCACGATCGGGATGAGCAGACCGATCATGGCCAGCGACGGGATGGTGAGGATGCTGGAGGTGGCGAGGGTCGCCAGGTCGCCGGCCCACGCGGAGCGGTAGGTGCCCACGCCGATCAGCACGCCGAGCACGGTCGCCACGACCATGCACTGGAAGACGACGCTGGCGTGCTGGTAGGCGTCGACGAGCAGCTGCTGGTGGCGGTTGCCGAGGTACTCCCAGAAGTTCACACACCCTCACCCCGCCACGTCGGTCGCTCCGTCCGTCGCCTTCCCGTTGATCGTCGACTCACTCCTGGAGCGCCGCCTGCTCCACCAGCGGGATGATCCGCAGCGGAACGGGGTTCTCCATCACGATCGCCGTGGCGGCCCGCACGATGCCATCAAAGCCGACGACCCGGTCGATCACCCGCTGGAGATCGGCGTTCGAGCGGGCCACCAGACGGCACAGCATGTCCCCCCGGCCGGTCGTGGTGTGCAGCTCCAGCACCTCCGGCACGGTCGCCAAGTGCGCCCGGACGTCGGCCCCTTGTCCCTGCCGGATCTCCAGGGTGGCGAACGCGGTGACCGGGTAGCCCAGGGCCGCCGGGTCCACCTGCGGGCCGAAGCCGCGGATGACTCCGTTCGACTGAAGCCGGTCCAGCCGGGCCTGCACCGTGCCCCGCGCCACCCCGAGCCGACGGGACATCTCCAGCACGCCGATCCGCGGCTCCCGCGCCAGCAGCACGATGATCCGCCCGTCCAGTCGGTCGATCGCCACCTCAGCCTCCCGCAGTGGTCATCCTGTACAGAGAGCCCGCCTCCGGGGCCTTGCGGCTGAACACATTGCCCAGTGAACACGCAAACTATTGCGCAGCTTGTGTCACCGGGGAGACGCTGCGGCTATGACGCAGACCACACACCAGACTCCCGACACCGCACGGCGGGCCGACCCCTTCCCGGTCAAGGGGATGGACGCGGTCGTGTTCGCCGTGGGCAACGCCAAGCAGGCCGCGCACTACTACTCCACCGCCTTCGGCATGCGGCTGGTCGCCTACTCCGGACCGGAGAACGGCAGCCGCGAGACCGCGAGCTACGTGCTGGAGAACGGCTCCGCGCGCTTCGTGTTCACCTCGGTGATCAAGCCCGCCACCACCTGGGGCCACTTCCTGGCCGAGCACGTGGCCGCGCACGGCGACGGCGTCGTCGACCTCGCCATCGAGGTGCCGGACGCGCGGGCCGCGTACGTCCACGCCGTCGAGCAGGGCGCCCGCCCGGTCGCCGAGCCCCACGAGCTGAAGGACGAGCACGGCACGGTCGTCCTCGCCGCGATCGCCACCTACGGCGAGACCCGGCACACCCTGGTGGACCGGTCCGGCTACGACGGCCCGTACCTGCCCGGCTACGCCGCCGCCGACCCGATCGTCGAGCCGCTCGCCCAGCGCACCTTCCAGGCGATCGACCACTGCGTCGGCAACGTCGAGCTCGGCCGGATGAACGAGTGGGTCGGCTTCTACAACAAGGTCCTGGGCTTCACGAACATGAAGGAGTTCGTGGGCGACGACATCGCGACCGAGTACAGCGCGCTGATGTCGAAGGTGGTCGCCGACGGCACCCTCAAGGTGAAGTTCCCGATCAACGAGCCCGCCGTCGCCAGGAAGAAGTCCCAGATCGACGAGTACCTGGAGTTCTACGGCGGCGCGGGCGTCCAGCACATCGCCCTCAACACCCACGACATCGTCCGGACGGTCCGGACGATGCGCGCGGCCGGCGTCCAGTTCCTGGACACCCCCGACTCGTACTACGACACGCTGGGGGAGTGGGTCGGCGAGACCCGCGTGCCGGTCGGCACCCTGCGCGAACTGAAGATCCTCGCCGACCGCGACGAGGACGGCTATCTGCTGCAGATCTTCACCAAGCCGGTCCAGGACCGCCCGACCGTCTTCTTCGAGATCATCGAGCGGCACGGCTCCATGGGCTTCGGCAAGGGCAACTTCAAGGCGCTGTTCGAGGCGATCGAACGGGAGCAGGCCAGGCGCGGCAACCTCTGACCCGGCTCAGGCCGCCGGAACGTCCACCTCCGGCGGCTCGCCGAGCTCCTCCAGCACGCCGCGCGCCACCGGTGCCCACAGCGGCGAGAAGTACGGGTTGATCCGCAGCGCCTCCGCCAGATGCCGCCGGGCCGGCCCGGACCGGTCCAGGGTGTGCTCGATCATCCCCCGGTGGTAGGCGTACAGGGCGCTGCGGACGCCGCCCCCCTGCTCCTTGTCGGTGGCCCGCACGGCGTAGCGCAGCGCCTCCTCGTGCTCCCCGGCCCGGTGCAGTGCCCACCCCAGCGCGTCGGCCACCGCGATCCCGGGCTGCCTGCGCCATTCGGCCCGCAGCCGCCGCAGGGCCTCCCCGGGATCGCCGTGGTCCGCCTCGAAGCGGCCCAGCACCAGATCCTCGTCCACCCCGCCCGCGGTGGCGCTGCGGACCTGCGCGCGCAGCAGGTCGAACTGCGCGTGGGCGGCCTGCTCCAGCCCCAGCGACTCGTACAGCTCGCCCAGTTCCAGCGCGTACTGCGGCGACGGCTGGGCGGCGAGGGCCAGCCGGTAGGCGCTCAGCGCCTCCGACGTCCGCCCCAGCGCCGCCAGCACGCGCCCCTGCCCGGCCTGCGCGGCCCGCTGGTCGGGATCGAGCCGCACCGCCTCCGTGAAGTGCCGCAGGGCGACCTCCCGGTCCCCGCGCTCCCAGGCGAGGTGCCCGGCCCGCTCCAGCCAGGCCGCCCGCTCGGCCGGCGCCTCGGCGGCCGCCGCCGCGTCCGAGAGGGTGGCCGCCGCGTCCTCCCGCCAGCCCCGGTCCCAGTACACGGCGGCCGACCGGGCCATCACCGCCGGGCCCGAGTGCAGCGCCTGCAACCGGTCGAGGGTGCCGCGGGCCGCCTCGTAGTCGCCGAGACCCGTGTACGCCTCGATCAGCAGCGCGTGCGTCGTCCAGCGCTTGCGGTCCGCCTTCAGCGCGGCCTCGCCCCAGGTGCGCGCCGCCCGGAAGTCCCGGCGGGCGTTGGCCAGCGCCGCCATGCCCTCCAGCGCCTGGGCGTTGCCCCGCGGGCGCACCTTCAGCGAGGTGCGCAGCGCCCGCTCGGCGGTCGGGTAGTGCGCGGCGTCGGCCGTCCGCCGCCCCCGCTCCACGTACGCCGCCCCCAGCACCGCCCACGCCCGCGCGTCCCTCGGACGCGTCTTCAGCCGTGTCTCCTGCGCGCCGATCAGCTCCACGAGGTCCGGCAGCGCGGCCGGCACCCCGGCGGTGACCGCGGTCAGCGCCCGCTGCGCGGGGGCGAGCCGGGGCGGCGGGGCGGGCCGCGGCTGCGGGCGCGGCAGCCACAGCAGCCCGGCCACGACGAGGGCGCCCACGAGCAGGGCGAGCAGCCCGCCCGTGACCCACCGGGCGCGCCGGCGCCCCGGGCCCCCGCCCGCGCCGCGCGGATCGCCCGTCCCGTTCTCCGTGCCGGCCTCGCTGGCGGTCTTCACACCGGTCTCCATGGCGCACACTGTGCGTCAGTACGACGACCGCGTCCCGGCAGGTGAAGGGTGCCGCAGACGGGTTCACACCGATGGCCCCGGGTGACACTCTGTGATCATGAGCCGTATCCCCGCCGCTCCCGGCGAAGCGCAGGGCAACCTCACGGACCGGCTGCTGGCGGGCCTGCCGGCCGAGGCCGTCCTCACCGACCCCGACGTCACCGCCTCGTACGCCCACGACATGGCGAGCTTCTGCCCGGCCGGCAGCCCGGCCGTGGTGGTGCTGCCGCGCACGGTCGAACAGGTGCAGCACGTGCTGCGCACCGCCACCGCCCTGCGCGTCCCGGTGGTCGCGCAGGGCGCCCGCACCGGCCTGTCGGGCGGCGCCAACGCCACCGACGGCTGCATCGTGCTGTCGCTGACCAGGATGGACCGGATCCTGGAAATCAGCCCGGTCGACCGCATCGCCGTCGTCGAACCCGGCGTCGTCAACGCCGACCTCGCCCGCGCCGTCGGCGAGCACGGCCTGTCCTACCCGCCGGACCCCTCCAGCTGGGAGACGTGCACGATCGGCGGCAACATCGGCACCGCGTCGGGCGGCCTGTGCTGCGTGAAGTACGGGGTGACCGCCGAGTACGTCCTCGGCCTCGACGTCGTCCTGGCCGACGGCCGCCTGATGTCCACCGGCCGCCGCACCGCCAAGGGCGTCGCCGGGTACGACCTCACCCGCCTGTTCGTCGGCTCCGAGGGCTCCCTCGGCGTCGTGGTGCGGGCCGTCCTGGGCCTGCGGCCCAAGCCGCCGCGGCGGCTGGTGCTGGCCGCCGAGTTCGCCTCCGCGGCCGCCGCCTGCGACGCCGTGTGCCGGATCATGGCCGGCGGGCACGTGCCCTCCCTCCTCGAACTGATGGACCGTACGACGGTCAGGGCCGTCAACGACCTGGCCCGGATGGGGCTGCCGGAGAGCACCGAGGCCCTCCTGCTCGCCGCCTTCGACACCGCCGACCCGGCCGCCGACCTCGCCGCCCTCGGCGCGCTGTGCGAGGCCGCCGGCGCCGGCCAGGTCGTCCCGGCGGACGACGCGGCCGAGTCCGAACTGCTGCTGGAGGCGCGGCGGCTGTCGCTGCCCGCGCTGGAGGCGGTCCGGGGCACCACGATGATCGACGACGTGTGCGTGCCCCGCTCCCGGCTCGGCGACCTGATCGAGGGCGTCGAGCGCATCGCCGGGAAGTACCGGCTCACCATCGGGGTCGTCGCCCACGCGGGCGACGGCAACACCCACCCGACCGTGTGCTTCGACGCGGCGGACCCCGACGAGAGCCGGCGCGCCCGCGAGTCCTTCGACGAGATCATGGCGCTCGGGCTGGAACTCGGCGGCACCATCACCGGCGAACACGGCGTGGGCGTGCTGAAGAAGGAGTGGCTGGCCCGCGAGATCGGCCCCGTCGGCGTGGAGATGCAGCGCGCCGTCAAGCAGGTGTTCGACCCACTGGGGATCCTCAACCCCGGCAAACTGTTCTGACGCGGCCTCTTCGCGAGGTAGCACAAGCATGCTCGAAAGGGGCGGGTCCGGCAGGACGGGCGGTGGGGGTTGCGCCGGTCTGATAGATGTGGAGGCCCCCTTAACACCCCCGAGCAGATACGGGACGACGGACATGAGCGCCCCAACCCCGGCACCCGGCGACGACAGGCCCCGCGAGGGCTATTACCCGGACCCCTCCATCCCCGGATACGTCCGGTACTGGAACGGAGCCGCCTGGGTGCCGGGCACCAGCCGCCCGGCACCGGCCGACGGCGAACCGCTCGCCCCGCCGCCCGGCGCGCGCCCCGCGCAGCCCGCCGTCGAGGAGACCGGCCCGCACTTCTTCGACGAGGACCCCCCGTCCGCCCACCCGGACGCCTCCGGCGCCCAGCACGGCAGCCGGCCCGCGCCCGCCTCCGCCTGGGGCGCCGACCGCGCCCGGCGGACCGGTTTCGGCGGCGACCCGGACCAGCGCGTCGCCTGGCCCGCCGCCCAGGGCTCCGACCCGCGCGTCCCCGCCGAGCCGGCGAGCGGCTCCGCCGCGCGCCCGGACGGCGTGGTGCCCGCCCCCGACTTCCCGGCACAGCCCGGGCCGGGCGGACCCGCCGCGCCCGGCGAGTCCGAGGGGGCGGACTCCGGCAACACCTTCGTGTTGCGCCGGCCGTCCGCCCCGTCCCCGGGCGCGGCCGCCGGTGCGCGGGAGGCGCCGGCCGAGGACCCGGGCACGATGACGTTCCGCGCGCTCACCCCGCGCCAGGGGCGGCAGGACGCCGGCGCGGGCGCCCCG